>JBCCKZ010000991.1:0-1500 GCA_039027135.1 Planctomycetota bacterium | reverse complement strand
TCACGGACGATGACCCGTTCCGAACAGGCACGACAACGCTCAATCGTCGGCAAGCGAATCTGGACGGAGGAGAATTCGGACCCGACGAAATCGTTGACGAAGATGCCGCGCCGGAAAAGATGCCGTGGTGTTATGCCGACTTCGCTAGCAGTCTGAATGACCTCTATCGCCAAAATCCGGATCTTCAAAATCAAGTAAACGTTCAGGTGCTTCCTGTTGGACTGCCGCTCGAGTTGACTGGCGGTGAAAAGCAACAGTCACCGCCTCGTGCGATGATGGCCGTTTGTGATGCCGACTATCGATGGCTCAGTTTAGCGATCGGATTGCCTGACGCTCATCAGCTAGCCAGTCATCTGGAAGACGCGCAGGAGCTATCGATGTGGGAGCGGCAATTGGCGAAGAACCCGATCGATTTAATCGACGCAGTCCATAACCGATCGGCGAAAAGGCTCGATCGAAGTTGGCGAGACGTCATGGGGTCGACTGTCAAAGAGATCAAAGAAGAAGTTGACTTGGCAATAGTAGGTGGAAGCTTGGTATCCAATCGGAATCAGCTGCTGAGCTTATGCGAATCGCTCGAATCATACTACGTATCGGACGTAAAGCTTCGATTTGGCTTGTCCGAGGCATCTGACGCTCGCCGACTGAGGATTCTTGAACACCATGTCCAAACAAGGAGGCCTTGGTGCCAAGCTATTCTACCCGCCATCGCTCTCGCTGACTTTCGCCTGCTCCATTCCTGCATCGTTGATTTGCTATGGGGATTCCCACCCGTTTATGGTGATCGCCTAAGACTGAATGAGTCATCGAAGAAGGAAGCCATCCAGTGGGCTGCGTTACACCTCCAGTCGAGTCCGATTGTGCTGTCGGTAGAGCCCGTTGCATCAAAACGCTTTGACGCTTGGCCACCTCTCGCAAACACACAACGCGAACGTCGCGGGAATGGTTGGAAAGACGTCCATAACAAAGCAGCACAAGGGAAATATCGGTCAGTCAATCTATCCACGCTGGCCAGCATTCTTCGAAATCAGGGATCTACGCCAATCGACGTACGGTTCAGAGCGGTTCGTTACGTTGCGTTATCGAATCGAAACGAGAAAGCCTTAGCGTTTCACGAAACCGATCCACCTGGGAAGTTTGCGGTCTTGCTTCGTAAACACCGATCCATTTTGGCCGTGCGCTAAAATCTTTTCTGAAAGTCTCTTCACTAGTCGTCTCATCAATGGGCAAAAAAATGCGTGTCCTACTGTTCTTTGCAGTCCTGGTTCTTTCAAGCGGCAGTGATCTGTCCGCGGTTGGACCTGATCTAATCACCACGGGACGCCACCTTTTCGAACAGACTTGGAAACATGGAAATCCAACCTTTGGTAGCGATGGTCTGGGGCCACTGTTCAACGGTATCTCCTGTGCAACTTGCCACAACCAAGGTGGCATTGGTGGAGCAGGTGAATCAAAGTTTAATGCCCAAACAATTGGTATCGAGCATCTAAAGATTGTTGG
>JBCCKZ010000990.1:0-1501 GCA_039027135.1 Planctomycetota bacterium | reverse complement strand
GGAAAACGCTAGAGTGCTCGTAAAGATTTTGCCCCATACGAACGTACTGAGCACCCTGGCCGGGGAACATGAAGACAAGATCCCGACTATGCGATGAAGCCTTTCGCGAGACGAATACCGGTGCTTTGCGACTTTCGAGCGAATCAATCGACTCGTCTAAGGTTGCCGAGACTATGGCAGCTCGATGTGCAAATGCCTCTCTACCGAATTGGAGCGTTGACGCAGCTGAAACGAGCTCAACGTCGTCATCTCTAAGAGACTTCACGAGTCGGGCAACGTTTTCGTCGAGTGCAGCTTCCGTTTTTCCTGATATGGGAAGGATGCACAGTGGCGTTTGGTTACCTTGCTTACCGTCTGTTACCTCGTCATTTTTAGGAGCCTCTTCAATCACCAAGTGTGCATTTGTACCGCCCACTCCAAACGAACTCACGCCAGCGCGTCTTGGTTGATCACCTCTTTTCCAATCCGTCAACGAATCACAAACAAAGAAAGGACTCTGCTCAAAATCAATTTGTGGATTCGGACTTTGGAAATGGAGCGTCGATGGAATTTTCTCGTGATGCATCGACAAAGCGACTTTAATGAGTCCTGCGGCACCCGCGGCAGCGACCGTATGGCCAATGTTTGATTTCACACTTCCGATGGCGCAAAACTGTTTTGCATCCGTCTGTGCTTCAAAGACTGTTTGTAGCGCCGCAACCTCGATCGGATCCCCTACGGGCGTGGCTGTCCCATGAGCTTCGATATAGGTAATCGTTTCTGGATGAACTTCAGCCATGGCCTGAGCCATCGCAATCGCTTCAGCCTGACCGCTGATGCTGGGTGCAGAAAAACTCGCCTTGTCGCCACCGTCGTTGTTGATCCCATAGCCCTTGACGACTGCGTAGATGCGGTCGTTGTCACTCAATGCGTCTTCCAGTCGCTTCAAGACGACGAGCCCTGCACCATCACAGAACAGCGTCCCAGCGCCGTTCGCATCGAATGGTCGGCAGTGTCCATCGGGAGAGAAGATACTGCCCTGTTGATGAACGTGACCACTATGCTGCGGAAAGTGAACGGAGACTCCGCCAGCAAGAGCAACATCGCAGTCGCCCGCTTGAAGCGACTTACAAGCTTCGATCACGGCGACTAAAGATGTTGAGCACGCGGTGTTCACGTTGATCGCCGGACCATTCAAGTTCAACGCGTGAGCGATACGCGTTGCGATGTAGTCTTTTTCATTATAGATCCCCGCGTTGAACTCACCTGTTTCGCGAAGCAACTCCCGATTCGAAAGGATGTTCTTGGTGACCTGGGTCGTCGAATAAGCTCCAGCCCAAACGCCGATGCGATCACTCGTTTGTGATGGGATGACACCGGAGTCTTCCAAGGCACTCCAAGCTAGCTCCAATAAAACCCTTTGCTGAGGATCGGTGATCTCGGCCAGCTTGGGTGGCATGCCGAAGAACTGGGCATCAAAATGCTCTGCATCGTCGATGATGCCTCTCGCGGCAACGTAATC
>JBCCKZ010000989.1:0-1507 GCA_039027135.1 Planctomycetota bacterium | reverse complement strand
GTGGTGATCTCAAAGGTGGATCGGGTGAAGATACTGCTCCCGAGCTTGGGGGGATTCTTGATGTCCATTCGCAAGATGGCGCAGTACGTCTTGCTGTTGGCGGTGCTTGCGTTGCACTGGTCCATCATCTTGGTGATCTTGGTCGTTGGCTATGTAGTGAAGAGTTGCTTCAGCTATCTTCAAACCAAGAAACGGTATGAGCTAAACCTCACGCGGAATCTCTACTATCAGAAAATCGCTTCCGATGATGCGGTTGCATATCACTTGATGGCACAGGCGCTTGAACATCTGCAGTCGATCGAGTTGTTAGCTTGGTACGCTAAACGCACGATGGAGCCCGGGGCCTCGAGCGATAGCGATCGACGGTTACGACGTCGCTGTGAACGACTCATGCGAGAGTGGTTCGATGTGGAGGTCGAGTTTCCGGTGGACCTTGTCGAAACGACTTAGAGCCTACCTGCATAACTATCAGCCGACTGGACGCTAGCCCGCGGTGCCTTTCGAAACCGGATGCTAGCGTGTTTCGGCTGAGGTTTTCTGATGGGCTCTTGGCTGAATCCGCTAGCATTCGAGTCCTATGATCACTCTTCGGGTGAAAGAGTATTCAGCTGTAGGGATGACTTGCCACTTATGCTCTCTGGGCGCCGTAACTTTCAACAAGCTTGGCGGAACCCTTTTAGACCAAGGGAGGATTGCGAGTCTAATATCGACGAACGCGTTGCATTAGTCCAACGCCAATGAAAGCTAAGACGATATTGCCAAGCCACACCCCATAAGGTGGAATATTGCCGTCCTTCGCTTGTTCAAGACCCACGATGAACAAAGGATAATAAACCAGCAAAGTTGGCAGAAAACACATTCCGAAGGTGGTCCAGTAGTCATTGGTTTTGGCAATCATCGCCAAAGGACCACCGACGAGTACAAAGCAAAAACAGCTGAATCCCCAGGCCCAGCGTCTCCAGGGTTCCGTGCGTAACTTCGTAAGTCGACGTCGGCTGCTTCGCAACTCATTAGCTGAGATCTGCTGCGACGCACCCACCAGTTTGTCGAAGCGTGATGTGAGCATCGCAAATCCACGTTGGGCGGCAATTCGCCCGGCAATCGCATGGGTGTTGGCATCTTGCCGAATCGTCTGACTGCTAATCATGCTTAGCGGCAGTTCGCTGGGAGATCTTTCCGACGGATCTTTCTCGCTCAGTGAATTACCGAGCGAGATTGGGATGACTTCTTCATCAGGTATGATCGCTTGAAAATCATCATCGCCTTCGACTCTTCCATCAACCATGCGAAGCTTTAGAGTCGCGGTTGCTGAATCCAACGAGAGCTCGCCTTCACGCGCGGTTAGCTTGATTGTCGTGCCCGCCGGCCCCGATCGCATCGTCACGGTTGGTTGAATCAAGCGTCGTCCAACGACATCCCGAACGTGGATCGAAAAACCATGCTCGGATTTGTAATGGCGATCTGATTGGAGCACGCGATAGGCGATGTCTTCGATCGACATCAGCAC
>JBCCKZ010000988.1:0-1517 GCA_039027135.1 Planctomycetota bacterium | reverse complement strand
GTGATTCGATGGAGTAATCCGAGAGCGGGCGGATGACGGGATGTTCTTCGATGAAGTCCAGCTGCTGTTGTTTCTTCGTCGGTTTTCTCTTGAGGAGATTGCGAATGCTTTTGAGACGACAGGCTCCGTAACTAACGGCCGTTTCACAGGCTTGTTCGAGTTCTGAGTAAGAGTGCTTGCCGGCAAGGGACTTCAATCCCACCAACACGCGAACTCCCTGCACGCCACGAGTGGCAATGACCAACTCGCTCCAGGCCTTGGTGTGTGGCCCGATGGTTGCGATTTGTCGCATGAGAGCATCGGCTCCACGCTCAACGGCACTCACCTTTTCAGCCGGAATATGCGAAGAATCAGTGCGAAAGCGACCCGGTTCCACTTTGGCGTGAATGGCAATCTGTTTCCACCGATCATTGAAGACGCGAACGAGCCTGCTATCCCAACGAACCCAAACGCGGCGACCGATATACTCCGGTGGAGCTGAATAGAATGCCTTGTCGACTTCCAGATGACCATCGCGATTGACGCTGCGGCGGGACTCTTTGAAATTGGCGAACCGGTTGCGAGGAAGATCAATGAGCGCTTGTCGTTCGACTTTCTCAAAGTGTTGTTTGACTTGCTTCTTGGTCGTGCCATGAATTCGCAGGTCGGCAACTTCGGTTTCCCATTTGAGAAGGTGGTCGTTTTGAGCCTCAAGGCTTTCAAACGTATGACCCGCCAGGGCGTTGTTCTTGGCATACTTCACACCGCTTTCGACTTTGCCTTTGTGCTCCGGGGTGTAGGCCTTGGTCGGAACGAACGCAGTCCCATAGTGCAATGCGAACGATTGAAGTTTCGGATGGATCTCGGGATCGTACCAGTCGGCCCGGTTCACAGCAGCTTTCAAGTTGTCGATCACCAGACGCCGAGGCACACCGCCAAAGTGATGAAAGGCGTTCTCAATTGCCGCGATAAAGTTGTCGGTGGTTTGACGCCAGACCACTTCGCTGTAGCCTTTGCGACTGTGACTCAGGATGACCCGCAACATCCATGGACGTCGCTTCTTGCCATCAGCGCCGACGACTGGTGCGCCCGTTCCAAAGTCAATTTGAGCTTCTTCACCGGGATCGACTTCCATTCGTCGAAACGGAAGTGGTGTTTTCTTTCCGAGCCGTAAAATGAATCTGCGAACACTGTGGTAACTGCCTTCAAAGGCATGATCGGACTTGAGATCCTGATGAATCCGTTTGGCCGAAAGCCCCTGATCAACCTTGGCGATGATGGTTTCACGGTAAGGATCACATTGACTTGCTGGCCCACTCTTGGGCTGTGAATGATCCTGAAGATCCGCTAATAAAGAGCCCATCTCCAGTTGCGGGTTTGGCCCCTTTTCAATCGAAGACTCACCGGAATCTGTTTGCGGGTTTGGCCCCTTTTGACCTGCAACTTTTTTGAGCTGCCGGACGTAACGATTGACCGTCTTTCGGTTAATTCCAAGCAACCTGGCAATTTCACGATTGCAATGACCAGACGCATGCAGG
>JBCCKZ010000987.1:0-1526 GCA_039027135.1 Planctomycetota bacterium | reverse complement strand
TGTGGATTGAATCGCTGGTTAACGCGGACAATCGATCTAGCAAGGATGGTCAAGTACCGATTTCCGAGATATGGCTGAACAATCGTCATCGACGGCAAGCAAGCGAATCGTGTCGAGTAATCGACGCGGCATTGACGGTGGATCCGAAGAGCCATCGCCGATTCAAAAGGACTCCGTATCGAAAGGACCCAACACGGCACGCGAAGCCCTTACGTCCCCCGAGTCTGACTCATGGCGATTGGATCAGCCTCACGGGATTGAACGATCCCACGACTTCGGCGTGGATGAGTTTGCGGAGGAACAGTCCAATTCGGAACGAACCAGCGAGTTTGACCGGTGGCGTGATTTTTTGTCGTCGAATCAAATCGATCGTGCGCATTCGTCGGCCTTCGACGCTGTTGCGTCCAGCGATCCATCGGACCGCGAAGTCGACCACCAGTGGCTTCGTCACCATGCCATCGAACTCATCGACCGGCTCCAAACTTGGGCGGATAATTTGCGGCGTCGCGAGGACAATTTGACGATGCAGTTGGTGGAGCTTGAACGGGCCCAGCGCGAATTCCGGCGGGTGAGCCAGCAACAACAGATCGACCGTCAACGCGAAAAGGAGGACCTCAATTCTCGACGCGAAAATTTGAAAACCGCAGCTCGTTGGCTTGCTTTAGCCGACCATCTCTAGCGGGGTCGGCTATGGCTCACGGTCGCAGCCGACAGCGTCAAAACAAGTGTTTTTCACGCGTCCTACATGTTTGAAAGCAATGGACATTCGCTTTGCACCGGCCTAACATAAGTGCACCGGACGGGATCCCTCCTTTACGGGGGAGAGACGGCAATTTAGGTCCTCGGCATGACAGGTCGTTTATTCGGAATCCCTACGTTGTGGCCCGCGGCTGCATTTCCACCATCGGTACAAATTGTTGCCCGCACGTGGCAATTGGCGAGCATCCATCGGAGTGTTTCCCCACTATGAAGCTGACATCAAGTTCAAATAAGGCCAAGGCCGTTTTCTTCACGTTTGCTTGCTGCCTTGGAGCCTGTTCCGCTCAGGCGATTGCGGCCGAGGGAACACTGAAGATGAAGTTTGTTTACGGAGGCAGTGCTCCGGCTCAGGAGACGTTGAACCTGGCCCAGAACGGCGACTTCTGCGGCACCCACAACTTGATCAACGAGGAATTAGTCGTTGATAGCAGTACGAACGGGATCAAGAACATCGTCGTCTATGTTTACTCCAGAAGCAGCGATATTCCCGAGCAGCCGCCGGCCAACAAAACGCACGAGTTGGCCAACAAGAACTGTCGGTTTGAACCTCATGTCGTCCTGACGCAGACGGGTGATGTGCTCAACGTCACAAACCCGGATCCGGTCGGTCATAACGCCAATCTGAACTTTTTCCGCAATACGGCGCAGAATCTGATGATTCCGGCAGAGCAGAACAAAGAGGTTCAGCTGGAAGAAGCCGAGCCGGCACCCATTCCGATTGACTGTAATATTCATCCCTGGATGAGGGCCTACGTGGTCGTTCTCGA
>JBCCKZ010000986.1:0-1534 GCA_039027135.1 Planctomycetota bacterium | reverse complement strand
TCACGGCAACGCCAAGCGGTGGCACATCGTTGAGATCATCCTTCAAAAGCCTCGGCGTGGTGATTTCGTCCATCGGAAACAGGTCGAAGTAGTTTTGAGGCACGTACCAGGGCATGTGAGGATTGAACGTGCCCATCGCGATGAAGAACGGTTGATCGTGTTCTTGCTGAAGCTGTGCGATGGCCGCATCGGCGTTACGGGTGTCGTTCATGTCCGCTTCATCAAGGTGAATCGGCCCCCAATCCTGTTCGCCTCTTCCAACAGATGTTAATGGCGCACCCGGTGGAGCAGGATCTCGCTTGTGCCCAAGCTTGTTGTCCCAGTGTTCTTTCTGATCCCAGCCGTGAGTAATCTTCCCGAAACCGGCGGTGGTGTAACCGGCTTGTTTGAAGCAGCCGGCCAACGAAAGAGCGTTGTCCAATGGTTGGCTTTGTTGAACCTGCAAGGCGTTGTGATAGTGCCCCGAGTGCCAAGGGCTCACGCCGGAAAAGAACGCTGTTCGTGACGGTGAGCAAACGGGGGCTGCGGTGTAGGCCCGCGTGAAGTTCACACCACTTGCAGCCAACTTTCGCAGATTGGGGGCAACGACTTTGCCTGCGTAACGATCGGCATCTCCAAGCAGCCAACTGTTCAAATCATCGGCAACCAGAAACAGCACATTCATCGGTTTGTCTGGTGTCGCTGCTGAGACGGTTGAGCAGGCGTAGAACGCAATGATCAGGCTAACGCAGCTGAAGCGTACGAACGGGAAACGCATTGGTCGTCTGTTCCTTGTCTCTTCTTCTTTTCGTTCACGTCTTGTCGTTGAATCTTCCGGTCCGGGTGGTGACCGCACGACTTATTTGTCTTTGGTTTTTTCGTATTGTGTTGGCAATTCCGCGACCCAATCACGTAGTTGCTTTCTAAGGCGGGCCATCACTTTGGGGTTTTCGGCAGCGACGTTCTTGCTTTCGCTGGGATCGACGTCGAGGTCGTAAAGTTCGACTCCCTTATCGCGCTTTCGATGGAGGTGAAGCTTCCACTTGCCGACGCGAATCGCGGGAGCACTGCTGGTACTGCTGGTTTTCCAGAATAGCGGCTTTGTGCGCTGGTGATCTGCCCCCCGCCATGCATCGGAGATGTCCTCGCCGTCCAGGTTACTTGGCAAGTTGTCGATACCGGCGATCGCACTGAGCGTTGGCAACCAATCAATGAAGGAGCCGACAGTTGTGGTATCCACTCGGCCAGCCTCGACGTTGCCGGGCCAGCGAATGATGAAAGGAACTCGCGTGCCGCCCTCATATTGTTCGTGCTTGCCACCGCGAAATGGTCCTGCGTAGCCCAGCATGTTGTTTGAGAATTCACGTGCGCCTTTCTTTCCGAGAACTACCGGCGCCGGTCCGTGGTCGCTGGAAAAGACCACGATCGTATTCTCACGGAGACCCAATTCGTCCAGGGCTTCTAAGATACGCCCGACGTTTAAGTCAATCTGGTAGACGTCGCCGAGGTACTGACGCATCGATTCATCAAGGTTGCCGCCAATCGTGAGACACTC
>JBCCKZ010000985.1:0-1536 GCA_039027135.1 Planctomycetota bacterium | reverse complement strand
CTCGCGCCGTGCGCATGATCGCCGCGATCAGAACCCATGGTCGCAATGACCAATCTTCAACACGCTGCTATACGCGAATCTCGTCACTACCCTGTTTAGAATGTCTTCTCAAGTGCAACTTGACGACGTGCCAGCCGTCTCGACATCAAGTCGATCATTGCAATTTACATGACCGCTCATGAGTTTTCAGTAAGTCACTCATCGTCTTTCGAAAGTCGACCATGACGGTTCATCCATGCGAATGTCCGTTCGACGGGCCGAACGTTTCGGAAGCGCGACAAATCCTTTCGCGCTTACCGGTCGCAGCACCGTCTGAAGGACGACCCGACAGGTCTGCTTCGCTCAAGCTGACAAGCCACACTTGCCATAAGCGCTATCGGTAAAGACCACTTTGAGTTGACGGTACTTCTCCTTGATTCGGTGCAAAACGAAGTGGCCACCTTTGTAGTCGTGGAAATCCGCAGCGTGAACCACGACAACCAAGAGTGTCGAAGGCGATGTGACGCTTGCGTGCTGTTACCTTCTTTCCGGCATCGTATTCGCGTTGCTCGTCACCGTCTGCCGTCTTGACGGACTGACTGTAAATGATCGCTGCCGTCGGCATGGCATCTCTTCCTTCAAGCTTCCGAACTTTCTCACGGAGCCTGTCGTGAACGAGTTTCCAAGTGTCGTCGATTCGCCAATTCCGGAGCACGCCGTAGACGGTATTCCAGTTCGGGAATTTCGACGGAGGTATCGCCACTGGCATCCAGTGCGATTCCGGTACAGTCTCGCATCGATGATTCTCCGCCGATCGACTCGCTTTCGTCCGCGGGTATTCGATTTCGATTTCGGCAGCAATTTTCGAATCAATTGCCATTGTTCGTCAGTGAGAGTACTGGCATATTCCTTGCCTGATGACATCGCTACAGCCTCATCCATGGAAAAGTTATTGCACCCGAAGCTGTAGCGATGTTTATGCGCTCAAGGCAATTTCAAAACACGTTCTAATCGGATCACTCCGAATTGAGTCCAAATAATCGCTGAGAACATTGAAGCTACAAACCTACCTCATTGCGGTCTATGGCTCCGCTCTTTTTCTGTCGGTACTTTTTTTCCAAAGGATTGTGCCGTGGCAGATCGGTATGGCTTCCGCTTCAGTCTGGATTTTTGTAGCAATCTCTGCCATGGCCCGCGGGGAGGGGCGTCGAGTATCGGCCATTAGCTTTGCTTTCACGGGGCTGGTTTCCCTCCAGGTTCTCGAGCAGCCATACGATTTCGCCATGTCGCTGGTCGATGCGTTTGAGTTGGACTCGCTAGAACATGCTGAAAATTACTACGGAACAATGGCGTTCATCTTGCACGTAGTCCAGTGCAATCTACTTGGCCTGATAGCCGCAGTTGTTTCACCTCGTTGGATGGTAGAGAACCACCGAATACTCTTCTTCCGGCATGGGACAGGGCAGCTAATTGTGCTAGTCACATTCGCGGGATTGGTCATGGCTTCCTTGTCTGCTGTTTCCGTTGGCTGGGGTCGTTTTTTCGAATCAATTCTTG
>JBCCKZ010000984.1:0-1543 GCA_039027135.1 Planctomycetota bacterium | reverse complement strand
ACGGCCGTCGCGAATTGGGGGATGAACGCCCGTCCAATTCACGAGAACAACTTTCTGACCCGTCCGATTCGCGACAGCGTAACCAGCAAGGCCAAGCTCGATCAGGCGACCAAGAATCGAATGAAGGTGGCAACGGCGACAAGTCTCAATCTAGCCGACGTCGAGATGGGCAGGAACAAGCTCAAGATGGCGAATCACAGAGCTCGGGCGGTTCTGATGGTGACCCGTCATCGCGTTCTCCCGAAAGTGAACCTCGCGATGCTCAAGCTGGCGGTGGGCAACCCGGTGAACAGCCGAGTGAGCAAACGCCAGGTCAACAGGGGCCAGGAAGGAAATCACAAGGACGCGGTGGTTCTAACCAGACTTCGATCGAACAGTTTATGGCAGGCGACTCGAGCTCTAGTTCGAATCGTCTCCCTTCCAACCTCACGCCGAGTGAGGCCAATCCAGTCACCGGTAATGGCTTCAAGCGATTCAACGACTCGCTACGAGATGTTGAGGAACTGGTGGAAACACCGGAGCTTCAACGCGAGGCATCTCGCATTCGTGACCGAGTCCGCCAAATGCGTTTGGATTTGAGGCGAAATAGTCGTGTTCCCACTGAGCAGGAATTCGACGAGATGGTCGTTAATCCACTTCGCACGCTTCGTCGCGGCGTGAGTGAAGAGTTGTTGCGAATAGCCGGTGCGAGGGATGCGTTGGTTCCGATTGACCGTGACCCCGTGCCCGATGTGTTTCGAGACGCCGTTGATACCTATTACCAGCGGTTGTCAGACGTCACTAGATCAGAGTCGAACACGTTACCTACGGGAGCCGAGTCGCGTTGATCATTTATGACAGTCACGTCCTTCCTTGGGCACTGGTAGGCGCTCTGGTCATCATTGCGATGACCGCATGGAGTTATCGCCGCTCGACGTGGATGGCCGGCAAGACGACTCACACGAGATCGGGTGGCCACGGTCGAATGATCTTGGCGATTGTGCTTAAGTTCGTTGCGTTGTCTTTGCTGGTCATGGCGCTACTCAATCCGCGTCGGATCGAGGATATCCCCAAGCCAGGGGCCAACATTGTACCGATCATTTTCGATACCAGCCAATCGATGAGTGTCGTGGGTGAGTCGGGCACCTCGCGTTTGCAGCGTGCCTGGTCTCGAATTCAAGCAGATAGATGGATTGAGAGTATCGAGGAAACGTTTACACCGGAGGTTTATCTCAACGGGCAGAGTCTTATGAAGCTGCGGTGGGAGCGGGGGATGGAGGTTCCGATGCCGGAAGCGAAGCACTCGAGACTGTTGGGGGGGCTTGAAAGCCTTCGGCTGCGCATGCGCGGTCGGCCTGTTGCCGGAGTGGTTTGGGTCACCGACGGAAATCTGACCGATGGAGATGTCTCGGAGATTCGTACGGCGGCCAGGGATTTGGATTTGCCGATCTATCCGATTGATGTTTTTGCAGATGAAGATCTAGCAGATTTACGTGTTGATTCCATTGAAGTCCAGCAGTCCAACTTCGAAACTTCTCCGGTGCGTGTTTCGGCGTCGGCAATT
>JBCCKZ010000983.1:0-1545 GCA_039027135.1 Planctomycetota bacterium | reverse complement strand
TCCAGATGCTCCTCGACGGCCATTGAGCAACGTCCGTCTCAGAGCGTCTCGGGCTTTCCGGTCCCAATTTGCTGTATCGCTGGAAGCATCAGTTGATCGGCGAAGCAGGAAAGACTGCGGAGTCACTTGACGGCCGCGTGCGGGAGCTTGAAGCCGAACTGCGACGCGTGCAACAGGAACGCGATATCTTAAAAAAAGCGTTGGCCATTTTCGGCCGAGAGGAGTGACCGACGTGTTTGTTGCCATTGATCAAATCGTCATCGCTGATGCTGTGCCTGCGGCGCGTGTCTGCGATCTTCTTAGCGTCAGTCGTTCTGGCTTTTACTCGTGGCGAAAGGGGCAGCGATCCATTCGCGATCGCAAAGATCGTGAGTTGATCCCGCTGATTCATGACATCTTTTGGTACCACCGGCGCCGATACGGCGCGCGTCGAATTTCGGAAGAGCTCAAACGTCGGAAGGTCCTATGCGGTGTCGGGAGAGTTGCGAGACTGCTGAAATCGCAGGGTTTGAGGGCAATTCAGCCACGATCGTTCAAACCAAAAACCACCGACAGTCGGCACCGCTTGGGGTTCAATGACAATCTGTTGGTCAAACACGATGGCCCATCAGCAATCAATGAAATTTGGGTTGGTGACATCACGTACATTCCATTGAGGAGCGGTCGGTTCAGCTACTTTTCGACGCTCGTCGATCTCTACTCGCGACGGATCGTTGGTTGGTCTTATCGGCGCACGATGGACGAAGAACTGGTGATTGAATCGCTGCAGAATGCGATCCGGCTTCGACAGCCTCCGGCTGGCTTGATTCACCACAGTGACCGTGGAGGTCAATACGCGTCGAAGCGTTATCGAGCGATTCTGCGGCGTGCATCGATGCGTCAAAGCATGTCGGCCGCTGACAACTGCTACGACAACGCCTTCATGGAGTCCTGTTTTGGGACGATAAAGACCGAGCTTCCACTGGAGGACTACGGAACGGATGCCGAAGCCATCAGAGAGCTTCGGTGCTACGCCAATTACTACAACTTCGAGCGACTTCACTCATCACTCGGCTACGTGACACCCGCCGAATTCGAAGCAACGTCAAACCCCAACCAGCTCACCCAGAAATAAGACACTGAGGCGCCCGCGCAACCCGATACACCTCAGTCTTCTCGTTCAAGATGTCTGAAGCCGTTGTATGCAGTTCGAGAAAACGCTGGCTAATTAGAGGATTTGTCTTCATGGGATCATTGACGACGTATCAAAAACGAAATTGTGGCTTGACGCTCTGAAGTCTACAGCCTTCGGCCATCCTGGGTGACGCATCCAGCATCCCCAGCGACGAAAGCCCTCTACCGCCGCGAGCCACCGCCCAACGGAAATTCCGGCAGACGATGGCGGGCGACTCTCAGTAATCCGGCCGGAATCAGGACTCTAGCCGCTCAACTCCCTTGGCCTTAATTGAGCGATTGGGCCGTCATGCCCATTAGCCGCCGGTACCACTTGGCAACGCGGTGACTCCCACAGCGATCTCGATAACGCAGCTCGGTCTTACGATGCAC
>JBCCKZ010000982.1:0-1546 GCA_039027135.1 Planctomycetota bacterium | reverse complement strand
GTCTGGCATTTGCCCAATGCAGTTGGCGGAAAGCACTGCCCGTCCGACCCGTCATGACCATGTGCCGCGACGGCGTGCACACGGCGCCGCTGAACGACCCCATGTGATAGGCGCCGTCAAGCACCATTCCTTCGGCAGCAAGTCGATCGATAGTAGGCGTCTGCAGAATCGAGTCTTCATTGTAAACCTTTAGATCAAACGGCGACTGGTCATCCACGATCACAAAGAGGATGTTGGGGCGATCGGCTGAACAGATTATCGATGTACTTGCAATCGAGATTAACAGGAAGCAAGCAAGCAGTTTCAAAGGCATATCAGTAAATTTGCAAGGGAAAATGCCGCCTAAGGCGCGTGAATCATGTAGCGACCCGAAATACTGAGCTAAATCAACGCTGGTCATGCGACGGATCCATCGCCAACCATAGTCAGCCTCAGCAGTAAAACACGACGTTTCGATGTCAAAGATGCCGGAAGGAGTCTGTGTTTTAACATACCTTGAAGGCACACAGAGCCCCTTAAGCATCGCACATTGGGCTATATTATTGCCGCTGTATTTGACGTTTGTGCTCTGCAGCACGAACTGGCAATGTTCACTCCCCTACCCACTCACCTAAATCTCCCCACCGCTATGCAACGAATCCTCACCCTGCTCGCTCTCTTATTGTTCCCCAGCGTGGCGCTGGCGGAGATTCAGTTCTCGCCAGTTTTTGGCGATTCCATGGTCGTTCAACGGGACGAACCGATTCATGTTTGGGGCTGGTCCGAAGCTGGCGACGAAGTCACAGTTTTGCTAGCCGGTCACGAAGCTTCCACCAAAGCGGACGAGAATGGGAGGTTCGACGTGCAACTCGGCGCCTTACCGGCCGGCGGTCCTCATGAGCTGGTCGTCAAAGGTGCGACCACGACAACGTTCAAAGACGTTCTCGTTGGCGAAGTATGGGTTTGTTCGGGACAGTCCAACATGGCTTGGCCTGTCGCAGCGGCGAACGATGCTGACCTTGAATCGCTCACCGCGAACTTTCCGAACATTCGATTGATCTCGGTACCGAACCGTGCGGCTCAGACGCCTCAGAACAGTTTCGGTGGCAAGTGGCAGGCCTGCACGCCAAGCACCGTGAAGGACTTCTCAGCGGTTGGCTATTTCTTTGGCCGTCAGTTGCACCAAACTCTAGGCGTCCCCGTCGGCTTGATCGATAACGCTTGGGGCGGTTCAGCCGCCGAGGCATGGGTGCCCACAAACGTTTTGGCACAGGACGCGAAGTACGATCAGTTGATGCAACGCTGGGAAACAACGATCCAAACGTATGACCACGACAAAGCAGTCGCGAATTGGAAACAGCGTGTTGCAAAGTGGGAAGCCGGCGGCAAGAAGGGCAATCGGCCTCGTTCGCCGCGTAATGCTTTGCAGGGTAACCAGCGACCAGGCAATCTGTACAACGGATGCCTGCACCCTATCATCGGCTTCTCCATCAAAGGAAGCATCTGGTACCAAGGCGAATCAAATGCGTCCCGTGCCTACCAGTATCGTGACTTGTTTCCCCTGATG
>JBCCKZ010000981.1:0-1548 GCA_039027135.1 Planctomycetota bacterium | reverse complement strand
GGCCAATTGATCTGCTTTTCGGGAGTTTCAGGCAGCGGCAAATCATCGCTCGCCTTTGACACGCTTTACGCCGAGGGTCAACGCCGATACGTCGAAAGTCTTTCCAATTACGCACGTCAGTTCATGGGTCAAATGCCCAAACCCGACGTCGATTTGGTTTCAGGTCTCTCTCCATCGATTTCGATCTCACAAAAGTCTTCCGGCAATAATCCGCGAAGTACTGTTGGCACGATCACCGAGATCTACGACTTTCTGCGAGTTCTTTACGCGCGGGTGGGCAAAGGGTACTGCCCCAAGTGCGACATCGAGATCACCGCTCAGAGCCGCGATGCCATCGCCGGCAGACTCAAGTCGCTTGATCCCGAATCGACGCTTTGGATCTTGGCGCCCATTGTTCGTGGCAAGAAAGGCGAATTCAAAGATCTATTCGAAGACCTTCGCAAACAGGGCTTCATTCGAGCGCGGGTTGATGGTGAGACCATCCAACTTTCGAATCCGCCGTCTCTCGACCGTACTCGCCGCCACCATGTCGAAGTTGTGGTCGACCGCATTGTTCCCGACGACCGAGATAGCGGCCGCATTTTGGAAGCCGTTTCCACGGCGTTGAAGCTTGGTGAGTCCACACTCATCGCATCGCTAACAGAGCCCAACGACGCACAAACGGCTCCGCTTTCAGCTGATCTACTGCTATCGTCCAAATACTCGTGTAGTCAATGCGGTGACTCATTCCAGCCTCCCTCGCCGCAACTATTCAGCTTTAACTCACCGCAAGGCATGTGCGAGTCTTGCGACGGCCTGGGTCAGCTCTACACGTTCGTACCTGAACTTCTCATACCCAATGAGAAACTGTCGGTTCGCAAAGGTGCGATCACGTTGCTCGGCAAGTGGGGCGACATGGGGCGTTACCGACGACACATCTATAAAGGTGTCGCCGAAGCGATGGATGAAGCCCTAGGACTAGAACCCGGCACCATGCTGACGGCTCCTTGGAAAGATCTTCCGGAGACGGCTCGTGAGGTTTGGTTGTGGGGAACCGGTCAAACCGTTGAGTTCACTTGGCGAGGCGGGCGATCGGCAAAAAAGTACTCCGGTTCGTTCGACGGTTTGATTCCTGAACTGCTCGATCGATACCGGACCATGAAGAACAAGATGCAGCTGCGTCAGTTCGAGAAATACATGGCCACAATGGGCTGCCCCGACTGCCACGGCGGTAGGCTCAACAGTCAAGCCGCCGCCGTCACCATCGAATCGAGTGATCCCAAGTTTGGTGAGATGCAGCTCCCCAATCTGTGTCAGTTGTCGATTGATAATCTGGCTGCCTTTTTTAGCAGCATTAAGCTTGGCGAGGTCGAAGCCCGTATCGCATCAGAAGCGCTCAAAGAGATTCGTAATCGAATCGGCTTCCTTCTTGGTGTGGGACTGGATTACTTAACCCTCGCGCGCACTGCACCAACGCTTTCAGGCGGCGAGTCACAGCGAATTCGTCTAGCGGGACAGATCGGCAGCGGACTGGTGGGCGTTCTCTACATCCTCGATGAGCCGTCCATT
>JBCCKZ010000980.1:0-1553 GCA_039027135.1 Planctomycetota bacterium | reverse complement strand
GACGAACGGTGGGAGGCATAGATATCCGTGTTTGATTGGCACGATATCATAGTCACAGGATCCTAAATCGCCTGCACGACAATCCGCCCACCTCGTTTGCCGATCACTTTGACCAGTGATCCATCCTCAACAAAGTCGCCCTCCGTGACTACATCAACGAGCAGGTCCCCTACTCGGATGCGGCCAGCGGGTCGTAGCGGCCCCTCAGCAAAGCCCTGATCATCGATATTGACCTGCTCACCCGCGGCCGAGGGATGCACCGCACCCTGGACAACCGTGTCGGTTTCCGCCGGGGCGGAGAGTTCGTTCCGCCCCATACCAGACGGCTGCAGAGTCAATCGGCTTAAGCCGGGAACCTTACCCAGATAGGTCGATAGCCCGATCGCGACGACAAAGAACACAATGATCGCCGAAACCACGGTCAACAAGTCCGAACCTAAATCTGCCCATTGACTGGGATCCTCGGGAATGATGAACCGTCGCGAAGCCATCACCAGGGACCCAATGACCAACGCAATTCCCCCGAGACCCGCAACACCAAAGCCGGGAATCACAAAGATCTCGCAGGCGATGAAGATCAAACCAAGAAAGAAAAGCATCACCTCCAGCCAGGTCGACGTCCCAGCCGCAAAGCGACTCCAAAAGAACAACGAGAAACACAGTAGTGCCGTCAAACCACCAACGCTGATTCCGGGTGCGGATAACTCTACGCCGATGGCGATCAAACCGATCACAATCAGAAAAAACGTCATCCATCCGGTATTCAAAAACCTGGCGATGTTCTCGGCAAAGGTTGGCCCAAGTCGATTCACTGGAGTCTTCACACCCAAGTCCGAAAACACATCTTGCTCGGTATTGAATGTTGCATCAGCCATTCCCAACTCAACGAGACGTTCGCCGTTCGCCATGAAGAACATCGCCTCACCCGCTTCGCGAACTGGCTTGCCCTTTTCAAGCTCGGCCGCCTCATCATCCGACAATGACTCCCACTCTCGATTACTCAGGTATCGAACCTCACCGGTTTCCTTATTCGTTGATCGATAAACAACTAAGTCCTTATCAACCATTTTTTCTGCAAGCGATTCAGGACGTCCGTGTGCCTTCGCCAAATCGCGAGCCTTCTGTGCAACGGGGGTGCGAAACTTCTCCTCAGCATACTCAACACCAAGTAGCCCAAGCTGAATAACACCGGCATCACCCATCCGCGCTGAGGGGCGAACAAAGATCTGGTCGCAAGAAAGAGCAAGCAACGCAGCGCCGCTGACGGCATCGCGTTTGATCATTGCGATGGTCTCGACTTCCGACTCAAGAACCATGTCGACGATCTCTGTCGTCATGCCAAGCTCGCCACCTGGGCTTTGAATATCAATGATGATGACATCCACGCCGCGGTCGACGGCTTCTCGGTACTTTCGTTTAAAGATCTCTCCGCTGAGCGAATTGATATCTTCGTGCAGCTCGATGACGACCGCTTCACGACCCGCAACCGGTGCCTCCTGTCTGAAAACCTGGGCATTCGATGCTGGCGCAAAGCAAAGCATGACCACCATCGG
>JBCCKZ010000979.1:0-1558 GCA_039027135.1 Planctomycetota bacterium | reverse complement strand
ATTCCTTGACCTGGTCCATCGTTGATCTCTAAGACGTTTTTAGAAAAGTGGTTGTTTTAGTTCACCGCGACTTGGTTAGCCGCTTCGAGTGCTTTTTCTTCTTCGCGTTTGGCTAAACGCTCTTCCAAGGTGTTCTGGATCCAAACGATCTGAATCACGAAATCCTGTCGGTTTGCTTGGACATCAAATGGAATGTTCGGATCCGGATTATCGTCGTCATACTCTGGATTAGGAACGGTCACCGGTCGTGACTTGATGTCATCCAAAAGCAGAGGATACGTCAGTCCGACCTCTTCAAAAGAAAAGTCCTCATAGCGAGGCTCGCCATTGGCGTCTTCACCGACGGGCAAAGAAACCTTGCCGTTGAGTAACGAGTCGATCAGATAGAGTCGGATGTGATTGGACTCATCAAGCCCGCGATTCTTGGGTGAGTTGTAGTAGTGGAAGCCCGTTAACTGAATTACCCATCCTGGCCCGTCGGGACCCTTATCCGAGTCCAGCTCTGTTTGCTGGATATCGTCCAGGGCGATGTTCTTTACCTCGGCGTAGTTTCGATACTCTTCTCGCCAACGCTCGGCACGCTCATCGTCGAACCAAGTCATCAAATTCAGGTACTGAGACGTTTCCACAGTTGTGATGTGGAAGTCTTTTCGCTCCTCGTAAGGCAGTTTTTCAGCGTCTTCGCCATCGAGTCTGGGGATCGCCGCATTGACGGCCCGCAGGATTTCAAGCCACCGTCGCCTCCGTTCCGCGTCGCCACTAATCTCTTTCCCCAGCTCATTGAGGTAGGTGAGCTTCGCATTGAGCTCTTCATCCTCGCTGATCTGATCCGTCGAATAGGTCTTCATGCTGGTCACGGTTGCTTTCGCCGAGTCCCAGCGTTCGTCATGGGCGGTCTTCCAGCTGTTATGGGTCATGACATAGTGGCCGGTCATCCCGAGCAGTAACGCGGCCAACGCCCCGACAGTCCATGGCTTTTTCGAACGGATCAATCGCTCGGTGAGGATTTCCTGAGGGACAAGCGACGTGTGCACTTGGGATTGATTGAGGCCCTGCAAGCAAAGTCCATAACAGACCGCGAATGTCGCCGCGTTATCCTTGAACTTTGGGATGGCTTGGACATCCTCGCCGCCTAAACGCTCAAAGCTATCAACCACTTTGACTTCGTAGCCAAGTTGCTTGCCAAGATAAGCCGCCAGGCCAGGAAGCTTGATGGTGTTGCCGGTGACGACGAGTGAATCAATCTCCGCTTTCTTGTCGATGCTTCTGAAGAAGCCAATCGATCGTTGCACCTCGGTTTCCAAATCGTTGAAGACCGGACGCATCGTCTGAATGATGAGCTTGGGGTCGGGAGCTTCTCGAATGTTCCGTTTGAGATGCTCAGCTTTGGCGAAGGTGAGTTTCAGGTCCTTGGTTAATTGCCGGGTGAAGTGGTTGCCGCCGATGGGCATCGAACGTTGCCAGATTCGATAGCCGTTGGTAACGATCAGGTCACTGCTGTCGGTGCCGATCGAAAGGAGGACCGTCGATGGCGGTGGATTGTCGACATCAAAGTTAT
>JBCCKZ010000978.1:0-1566 GCA_039027135.1 Planctomycetota bacterium | reverse complement strand
GCTGGTCACCAAGTCGGTAACTTTTATGCACTTGATCGACTGTTACAATCGGCACTGGTACTTGCCTCAGAATTTTCGGGGATCCGATGTTAGCATTAGTAAACAAGGGCTTACGAGCGACAGCAGGCATTTTGCTTGTACCTGTGGCGGTCGTCACACTTGCGCAGGATGTTCCTGAGTCGAAGGAGATGACGGACTCGGTGGATCCATCCGAACTACTGCTATCAGCGGACACGATCCGCTTTCCCAGAGATAGCTTTCAGACTGAAATCACCGTAATCAATTTTCGCGACGAAGAAATCGATGAGACGCGCGTTTATCGCGTGCTCAGCAAGGGCAACGAGAATACGATCGTGTTGACTGTCGAACCCGCCTCCGAGCGCGGTCAAGCCCTGCTCATGAAGGGTCGAAATCTATGGATCTACTTGCCTTCGGTATCTCAACCGGTACGCCTCTCTCTGTCTCAACGGCTGACTGGTCAGGTCGCGAATGGTGATTTGGCGCGCGCAAATTTTGCGGGAGACTATGACGCAACTCTACTCCGAGTCGATGACTACGAAGGCGAAGCAGCTATCGTCCTGGAACTGACTGCAGCGGCAAAAGGTGTTACCTACGACCGAGTGCATTACTGGATCGATGCAGACGACAACCGTCCTTTGCTCGCAGAATTCTATGCACGCTCCGGTAGGCTCCTGAAAACGATGCGCTACGAGGAGTTTAAAGAATTGGCGGGTGCTGTGCGGCCGACCAAACTTGTCATAGATGATGCTCTAAAACCTGGACGCCGCTCAGTTCTTAGCTACACCACGATGGCACTGCGAGACCTGCCGGAACATATTTTCACGCGTGATTACCTCAAGCGGTTGCAGTGATTTCATATTCCCCGTTGAAGCGCAGCGACAATTGAGAGTCTTAGACTTCGCCGGACAGGCGCCAGCGCAGCGAGAAAGGGGGCGATAGCACCCACTGTAAAAGCCGCCAGTGATACTAAAAAACTCGAACGGATCAGAGCGACATAAGACAGATCGGAGTTTGGCGGAGGTGGCATGGGTATACCAATGGATGAGATTAAAAGTGCCAACAGGTTGCCGATCAAGACGCCGACGGATGCTCCAACAGTACCGAGGTAGAGAGATTCCAGAAGGATCAGCATACCGATGCTGCCATCATGGGTCCCTAACGCACGGAGAGTCCCGAACTCAGCTCCGCGCTCATACACACTCATGGAAATCGCGGTTCCAACACCCAGCACAATTAAGAGTAGGATAACGGCGATAAGGAAACCGAATTGCTGTTGATAGAGCGTTACAGTCTGATCATAAAAGGGATCAAGCTCATCCCAACGATAGAGTTCGAAGCCTTCCGATGCATAAAGGCTCTGCAGATCCAGAGCGACCGCGTGCGTTGACGCTGTATCTAACAACTCCAAAACGGCCACGTTAGCTCCAGTTGCATCGACTAGGGACTGAACCGCCTCGAGAGGAATACGAATGGCTCGAGCATCATAGTCTTTCGAAAAGGTCTGAAAGGTCCCGACCACCTGGAACTCAAGCGTATTCATGCTGC
>JBCCKZ010000977.1:0-1570 GCA_039027135.1 Planctomycetota bacterium | reverse complement strand
GATTTGTTCTTTGCACTATAATCTTTGGCCATGCGATTGAACGCCCGATGCCCAGCCGGTTTTTCTATTTGTTTCCCGTATTTGGTTGTGGGAATCTGTTTGAGCTTTGTGTTGGCTGGTTCGATTCGAGCCGAGCTTTCTGATCCACTCATTGAGCATCGGATGATCATTGTGGTTGGAGCCGCTGGAGAAGAGAAGTACGGCGAGCGTTTCGACGAGTGGTCAAAGCGATTGCTCAACATGGCGTCGGATCCCTCGATCGAGGCGGTACGCATCGGGCCAGTATTGTCAACGTCAGATGCATCGGTTGCCTTGGCGAAGGTAAACGCTGATTCTGTCGAGGACGCCAAATCGGTCTCTCACCGCGATCAGCTAGCGATTGCCATCAAGGATTTGCCAGCTGATGATTCAATAGTTTGGTTGTTCTTCATTGGACATGGCACGTTTTCGACCGATGTGTCGGGTAACGGTTTGGCGAAGTTCAATTTGGTGGGACCGGATATTTCCGCAAGCGAACTGGGCGATTGGTTGGCACCCTTGGATCGATCGATGGTGATCGCCAACGCGACCGCGTCGAGCGGGCCGTTTGTTCGTGTGCTTAGTGGTCCAAAAAGAGTCTTGTTGACCGCGACCATGTCAGGTGAAGAAGAGAACTTTGCCGTCTTTGGTGATCATTTGACTTCGGCGTTAGGAGATCTCGATTCTGATTTGGATCATGACGGTGCTGTTTCGATCCTTGAAGCGTTCCTGGCAGCAAGTAAACAAGTTGAACAGCAATACGAATCGAAGGCGCAGCTAGCGACAGAACATCCGATGATCGATGACAATGGAGACGGCGTTGGCACGACGGATGATTTATTCGTCGGTACGAGAGTCGAGAAAAAAGCCAACGCGGATACTGCCGTGGATGGTCGATTGGCGGCCATGAGGTTCCTTCGAGAAGATCCCAGTCGACGCAAGTTGACGCCGGAAGAACGTCAGCGCATCGAAACACTGTTGTTTCAGCATGAAGAGCTGAGGGATCAACGTGGCTCTATGTCGGAGACCGAATATCTTGATGCGATCGAGCCAGTCCTCACGGAGATAGCCAAAATTGACGCCGGTCAGTGGCAGCCCTCCGTCGACGTGAACGGTGAAGCTAAAGACAAAGTCGACAATAAAGACTAAGCTCACCCCGTGAGCGAAATCGACCTTTACGACTACGACCTTCCCCAGGAACTGATTGCCCAAGAGCCCGTCGGTCAACGTACTGACGCGAGGCTGATGTTGGTTGATCGTTCCGAGGGATCCATTGAACACCACCACGTTCGAGACCTTCCATCACTGGTGCCAGCCGGTGACACGATGGTCATGAATAACAGCCGCGTGATGAAGGCTCGATTGGTTGGCTATCGCAAGCGAACCGGTGGCCGTTGGCAGGGGTTGTTTTTGCAAAGCGATGCTGAGACGGGGATCTGGGAAGTGCTCACCAAGACGCGTGGGACGCTCCAGCCCGGCGAAGCCATCGTGATTCAGGATCGAGATGGTCGTGATGGCATGCATTTGCTTGTGATCGATCGAACCGACACTG
>JBCCKZ010000976.1:0-1573 GCA_039027135.1 Planctomycetota bacterium | reverse complement strand
TGCAATTCGACTAAATCGCACGCCGCAGTGTTTGCCAGCTCGCTTTAAGACTCGACAGTCTCTTGCGTGACGAGGAGCGAATGAGTTGAATTCGATCAGTCCACTGTCAGTCAGCCGGTGTGTAACTTCGCCCGCAGCCCAACCGTAAATTTGAGCG
Organism: Planctomycetota bacterium; assembly: GCA_039027135.1. Lineage (GTDB taxonomy): Bacteria > Planctomycetota > Planctomycetia > Pirellulales > Pirellulaceae > Rubripirellula. Next base: position 1,416 of record JBCCKZ010000976.1, on the reverse strand, counting down.
TCCGCAACCTGGGCAATATGGTTTTTCCAGAAGCGTTGCAGTTGTCGGTAAACAAACAGGCCAACTGCCTTATCGCGAGCCTTAACTCCGTCGACCCAAGTGTCTTTCGACTTCCAAGCGAACCGAACTGATTGAAGCGGTGCGGATCGTGTCTTCAGGCAGAGCGAGACTTCCCCATCGAGCTCCATCTGTTCGATGATGTCAAACGACAGAGGTTGCAAATCACGATGTCGCTGGGTGTGCGAAGCACGTATTGGCGTGTAGTCACCTGTCCGCATCGGTGTCGAGCGGCTTTCGTCGCGATGATCTCGACGCGTAGAAAATCGATTCAGAAAAGCTGGGAGCAAAGCAGGCATCGTCACGGCACCAAAGTAGGTCAATGCCGGCGGAGAGCTCCAAGAATCGCAACGCCTCTATTGTAGCGTGATTCAGGATTCGCTGGCCAGTTCCATCGATTTCGCACGAGCTTTCAGGGCTTCTCGCTCGTCTCCGGTCGCAAGCATGACGAGGTCGAAAACGCCGTTGTAGTCTTTTGGATTGAAATGGCCTTCCATTAACGTCTTTTGAGCTTTGACTCGAGGCAAGTTTGCCCATAGTGCTGTGAGCTGGTCTTCAGAAAGCTCAAAGGCGTTGATCCCGTACCAGAACGTCACATCAGCTTGGATCTCGGACTCTGTTGCATGCCGACGAATGGCCTGGTGATCTTTAATCCATGCAATATACGCTGAGGTAGAACTACCACTGTCATTTTCCTTCGCGACCTCTCGCAGGAACTCCGCGGTGGGCCTGATCTCTTGATCGACTGACTTGAGTCGATGCCTGCTCTCAAGTCGCGAGTATTCGATGATGCGTTTGATCAGCTCCATGGCCTAGGGTGACTCTTCAGAACCTGCATCGGGGTCGTCTGGTTTTTCGTCCAATGCATTATCTGTTGAAGTTGCCGCCTCCTTTACACGGAATCGCATATCCCATTTTGCATAGTAAATGCTTGTGCCAAATGGCGTTCGCTCTTCGGTTTGAATAAACTTTTCTCTGCCAATCGGATGCAGTGTCACATCACCAATCGTCAAGATCCTCGGTCGAGTAATTTTGTGGCAGTGCCTTCTGGCAAATCCAGTCCATCGGAACCTAAGTTCTGTTGACGCATTGGCGATGACTGTTTCGATGTCGCTTTGGTCTAACTCATTGGGAAGCTCTGTTACGGACGTTGGATCAAAAGGTACCAGGTTGATATCCTCCTGTCCTAAAGTCGTTTCAAACACAGTGCCGTAATTGCGTTCCTCAGAGAGCATTGCTTCAAATTCGATCCATGACTTGTCAGCAGTTGGGCAGGTGTTTGTCAAAAACAGGCTGTCTCCAATTGGCGGAACGTTTGGAGGCGGATCTGAACTGGGCGATGTGGCCGCACTTGTGTCG
>JBCCKZ010000975.1:0-1577 GCA_039027135.1 Planctomycetota bacterium | reverse complement strand
GAATCATCGAGATATGGGGATCATTCAAGAATGGGTTCGGGCGGCACGATTGGCTCTTAGGCGATGGCTGCGGCATCGAGTGTGCCAAACTCTTACTCATCTAACTCAGGGGCCATCGTCGAGGAACTGTCGGTGAGCGGATTGTACAAATCTTCGTAAAACGGCGCTTCGCCCGGTATTTCGAGCATCTCAGTCGGCATTCCCGCGTCATGAGTCATCGGCTCGAAGTACACCGGCGTGCTCGGCAGCGATTTCCAAGGCAAGTTACATTCGTTGCAGTTACAACGTCGAACGGCTTCTTCGGTGGTGCCAGGTAGATCCACCAATGTATCGGTCGATAGCCGAACGGGGTCGATCCATAACCCTTCTGGCGTCAGTTCCATGGTTCCCATGTCGAAATCGAGACTCCTACGTAACACCTCGTATTCCACATAGATGTCGAGCAAGCTGTTCTGCGCGCCCAGCAAATCGTTTAATGCGCTAATCGCATCCCGAGCGGCCGTTGGACCAGCACCGGTCCCACGTGCATCGTTAAACGCTCGGATGTCGGCATTCAACTCAATCTGTGATGCGGCAATACGAACGGCTTGTCTTCCTAACTCGAATGACACACGACCGGCTCTGATCTGCCGAACTTCCTCTCGAAGCAATCCCCACAAGCTGTCTTCGAATTGATAGAAGTCGCGTCGAGTCTGCTCGTAGCGAATCAAACTGGTTCGATAGGCGTTTCGTTCAAGTAGCCGGGTGATGGGCGCATCCCATTGCAAGCCAACTTGCAATCGCCCTGTGCTAGAGCGAAGCCTGGTGGGGTTGTTACCGACGTTCTGAACATCACCATTAAAGACGACATCCAAGCTGCTTTCCAGATCATCGGCGACGACTTCGATCTCACGCCACGCATCGACGACTGCCGCTTTTGCATTGGCGTAATCACGTCGATTGCGACGTGCGACATAGAAGGCTGTTTCCGGATCAACGTCGACTTCGGGAAGCGTCAGGCTCTCAGTTCGTGCTCGTGCTTGAATCAGTTGCAGGGTCAAGACGTCGTCGGCCAGGTCCGCAAGCAAATTCTGGGTTGCAAGAATCAGATCATCTCTCAGCAAATCAGAAAGTTCACGCGGGCTAAGGGAGCGGGCATTGTCTGGAGAAAATTGGTCCAGAGCGATCAACAGCTTCTCAAATCTGTTTTGGTCCTTGATCAGGTTTGCTTTCGAATTGGCGTAGGCTTCACGCAGCTTTTCAGCGAGCCCAAAAAGTTCATCGAGTTCAAAGATCGATTCGTCCACTTGGCCTAGATTTAGCAACCCGCAGGATCCTTGTTGTTCCTGACGGTAGATCTCGAATAGATCTTTTGTCTGCGCCTCGCGCATAGGCAAGGATTGGTCAAACGTTTCGATATCAGTGGCGACCGTCGGCAGAACTTCCTTGACGAGTGCTTCACTGAGTTCTTTCAATGGCTCCAGTTCGCTTTGAATCAGAGTGATCGTTTCAGTGAACTCTGGGCTCCAAGTTAACTCGAGTACCGGAAGCCCCGTCGTTTGATCAATCTTGAAAGTGCTGCCTTCTTGGATTTCGAT
>JBCCKZ010000974.1:0-1588 GCA_039027135.1 Planctomycetota bacterium | reverse complement strand
TCGCGAACGCGGCAGCCGCAAGCACGTCGCCGGTCGTAACCGGCGAGCAACAACAAAGGCCCAACATCACCTTCACCTGGGATCGCCCGAGCCTCAGCGAAACGTCTGAAGACAATCCGTTTCTAAACTATCGTCTCAACGTCACCTTCACGGGACCAAGCGGTCAAATCTACGTCGTGCCCGGTTATTTCGCCGCCGATGGAGATGCCGCAAATACATCGGCTAGTTCCGGTAACAAGTGGAGGGCTCACTTTGCTCCTGACCAGACGGGCCAGTGGAGCTACGCAGTTTCATTTAAGGCTGGCGTCGACATCGCCGTCAATGAACCAACAGCCAATGATTCCAGCGGCGGATTCTTTGATGGTGATAACGGGACGTTTACCGTCACGGAATCCACCAAAGAGGGTCGTGACTTTCGTGGCAAGGGTCGATTGCAATACGTTGGCGATGACCCTAACAACACAAGCAATGGGCACTATCTGCAGTTTGCCGGTAGTGGTGAGTATTTCTTAAAACAGGGACCCGACGCACCAGAGAACTTGCTGGCCTATGAAGACTTCGATAACACGACCAACGTGGGTGATCGACGAAAGACTTGGTCGCCGCACGCCAATGATTGGAACCCGGGTGATCCATCCTGGCAAAACGGCAAAGGCACCGAACTGATTGGCGCCATCAATTACCTTGCCAGCGAAGGTTTGAATGCTTTCTCGTTCTTAACCATGAGTGGTGCCAACGGCCGAGGCGATGACAAGAACGTTTTCATGTGGTTGTCGGACTCGGACTTCAAAAGATTTGATGTATCCAAGCTCGATCAATGGGCGATCGTATTCGAACACGGTACCCAGCAGGGCATGTACCTGCACTTCAAGACTCAGGAGGTTGAGAACAATTTTGAGCTAGGCGGTCTGACCACCGATCGCAAGCTTTACTACCGCGAATTGATTGCACGCTTTGGACATAACCTGGCTTTGAATTGGAACCTGGGTGAAGAGAACACGAATTCTACGGAGGATCAACGTGCCTTCGCGCAGTACTTTCGAAGTATCGATCCATACGATCATCACGTTGTCATTCATACCTACCCCGGGGAAGACGATCGTGTGTACACACCATTGTTGGGCAGCCAATCCGAGCTCACCGGAGCCTCGCTTCAACTAGAACGCGTCGACTTTAGCGACGTGCATGATCGAGTCGCCGAATGGGTGGGCAAGAGTGCTTCGGCAAATAACGGTGTTCGTCCTTGGGTCGTCGCCGTGGATGAGCCCGGTGATGCCGATTGGGCTTTGATGCCTGACAACTACAGCACTCCCCAGCGTCCCAACAATCAAGAAGAAGGACGCAAGAACGCCTTGTGGGGAACGTTGATGGCGGGGGGCGCCGGCAATGAGTGGTATTTTGGTTATCGAGCACCAGAATCCGACTTGACGCTACAAGATTTTCGCAGCCGTGATCGATGGTGGGATTACAACCGTTTTGCGTTGGAGTTCTTTACCAACAATCAAATCCCGTTCTGGGAGATGCAAGGCGACAACAGCATCACGTCAGCCGATTATGGATTTTACAAAGCCAATGAGTCCTACGTGAT
>JBCCKZ010000973.1:0-1594 GCA_039027135.1 Planctomycetota bacterium | reverse complement strand
TTTCCAAATTCCATCGCGGGGATCTGCCATGACACGCACGGTCACGATGGACTCGCCAGGCGGGATGGGCAGCGCCGAGTACCATTCGGGCTGCGATGTGCCGCGACGCCAAAGCGTGCTGTATGCGATTCGATATCCGCTGCGTTGGTTGCGTGACCCGAATCGAATCTCCGCAGCGGACTCATCCGGTTCGGGCACACGAACCCTGAGGCGATAGGTCAGGGGCATCTCGCTGGGGACCCAGGCGGCGGCTAGTTCGTTTGGGTTCGTCGGTGCCAGGTACCCCACTTCGTCTCTCAGTCGCTGCAACTCCGAGAGTGTCTTTCGAGATTGGAAAAGATTGAAGGTGAGTGCGACAAACAGAATCAACGCAGTCGTCCAGGCGAGCCATTCTCGCATGCCTACGCGGGCTAATCGCATTTGAGTCAAAACCGTTTGGTCAGGCAATTCAGTAGCTGGGTTCGAAATGGCTTCCACAGTGTGGTTTTCGCTCAGGCTCGACATCGACATTCTATGTTCTCTCGGATTGTATCGATGGCGGACAGGTCGACGCAGAATTCTCAGCTCTCCGACGGCTCCGATGTTGTTGGCTCAAGGCTCACATCTGGCGATGATTCTTACTAGGTTATGTAGCCCGGCGGCCAAGCCACTTGTTCACTTGATGAGGTTAGGCACGTTGGATACCGCTTCGAACCCATCATCCGCATGACTTTTGTATCGCGACTGACGACTGATCACAAATGCCAAGGAAGTCGATCGTTGGGTAGGGAACATAGCCTCCAGCTTATTCTTCGATCGGCTCTTAGGATGGGAGCTTAGCAATCAACGAACCGGCGATAATCAGCTCAGGGTCGCAATGGCAGGCATGGTTCAAGCCGGCAGGCTTGGCGACGCAAGCACCGTCGCAGTATGAAAGTCTTGAGTCGATAGCGAGAGCAGACTGCCGCGAGAACTACCTAAACGCAGTCCATCGGTTGGACGTGGCGACTTCGGGTATCGTGCTGCTAGCGTCGTCGAAAAAAGCGGCTCGTCTGATCGGGCAGCAGTTTTCCGCACGAACGATCGAAAAGACGTATCAGGCGATGGTCTCGGGGGATGCACGTCAAATTGAGAGATGCTGGAGCGACTCGATTGCCAAGATTCAAGGCCATCCAAGGGTGCGTTGGCACGCTCAAAAGCAGGACGCTTCCGCCACGGAGATCAACAAAAACGCGATGGGCGTGGACGGTTTCCGCGTTGCGGAAACTGATGTCATCGATTGCTCCTGGCACGAGCGTTCGGCAATCAGTCAATTGATACTCAAGCCTCGAACAGGCCGGATGCACCAGCTTCGAGTGGGCGCGGCCAAAAGGGGGTTTCCTATTCTCGGTGATTCAACCTACGGAGGGTGCACGTACCGAACAGATGAAAAGCCCTACAACCCACATAACTTAGCAATCACGCACGGCCTGGCTGACTCTCCCTCGACCTTGTCGGTGCCGGCGATGATCGCTTTGAGGGCCATTCAGGTTCGGTTTCGAGATCCAGTCACAGCTCGTCAAATTCAAGTTGATTGCGAGCCGTTGCCGTGGTCCGAAGGCATTGCAGAGGAAGT
>JBCCKZ010000972.1:0-1594 GCA_039027135.1 Planctomycetota bacterium | reverse complement strand
GACGGAAATGATTTGGCTCTGGTCCAAGGAAACAACGCCCCGGTTCTCACCATTCGCGGCACCGACGTGACGTTCTTCGAATCCGTAACGGACACCACGTTCGGTGTGAGTCTGGATGAGACTGATGTAACTGTTGCAGACGCTGACGGAGATGATCTGACGCTGACCCTGACAGCGTCTCTGGCGGCGACGATCCAAGTAACCACCGCTTCTGGCTCGGCCGTGATCGGCACGAACAACACGTCTTCGGTGACTGTCTCAGGATCGGCGGCCGACATCAATGCGACGCTTGCCAACGGTTGGATCGTTTTTCCGGAAGATTCCGACTTCAACGATGTGAATGGCGGTTTGGTGGCGGTTGGTGCGACTGTAGAGGACACTTCGAGTGCCTCAGACACCGGCTCTTTCAATGTTCAATTCACCGCTTACAATGATGCCCCAAGCATCTCGGTGCCGATCGAGCAAAGCACCTTGGAAGACACCGCGATCATCCTCAGCAGTGCCAATCAGAATGCGATTTCAATCGCGGATGTGGACCTTGATGATGTTTCGGCAGATAACGAATTGGTGATCACGATTACCGCGGCGTTCGGAACCCTCTCTCTGGTTTCGACCAGCGGATTGAGCAGTTCCAGCGGCCAGAACTCAAAGAACCTCAGCTTTACCGGCACTCTCGCCGCGATCAATACAGCGTTGGAAACGGGGCTGACCTACGATCCTGACGATGACTTTAATGGTGATGATACGCTGACGATAACCGCCAATGACCAGGGTAACTCGGGAGCTGATCCGAGCGAAGAAACTTTCTATACTGCGGTGAGTAGTGAAGACACGGGAACGACGACTTCAGAGGAAGGCACGACCACGCTCACGATTGATGTTGGCGCGGTAAACGATGCGCCCGAAAACGGGCTGGCTGGAGGAACGACGGAAACCACCAACGAGAGCACGACGCTCACCTTCGACACTTCAAACGGAAACCTGATTTCCATCAGCGATGTGGATGTTGCTGGCGGCGATGTCCAGGTGACGTTGAGCGCCAACGAGAACGCCACGATCACGCTGGGCCAGACCAATGATCTCGACTTTGCTTTTGCGTCGGATACCCATGGTGCCCCCGTTGGGGATGGCGCTGCGGATACCATCATGACCTTCCGCGGCACCGTGGCAGAGGTCAACGCGGCCCTTGATGGCTTGATGTTGACTCCGGAGACTGGGAATTTGAATCCGGTTTCACTCACCATCGAGACGAAGGACCTTGGAAATACCGGGCTCAATGACACCACCGTTCCGGTATCCCAATATGAGATAGAACTGGTTCGGGATGCCACGTTCACCGCAACTTACGACGAGCACTGGGCCGTGATTGAAGCTGCCGCCTCCTATTGGGAGAGTGTCATCGTCGGGGATGTCAACGGAGCGACGGACCTGACCATCACGTTCGATCTTCAAACGGACGATGGGGAATTCGGGACGCTTGCCTTCGCTGGGCCTGACACCCTCGCCACGGACGATTTGCCGGACACTGGAAGTGGAACCTTCGACATCGCGGACATCGACCGACTGCTGTCGGAAGGAACGCTTTACGCCACTG
>JBCCKZ010000971.1:0-1608 GCA_039027135.1 Planctomycetota bacterium | reverse complement strand
GCCCGTCCCGCCCCCCCCCGCCCCTCCACCGCGGGCCCATGACCCCTTGGCTGACCCGCGTCGTGGAACGAGCCTGTCTGATCTCGTGCATGAATTGACAGGCGCGGCAGATGGCATCAAACACCTGTTGGGGCAACTGGATACTGAACAAGATATTGATCTGTTCCGGTCCTTCGAACATCGCTTTTTACTGACACGTCGCAATCGCTTGAAGGCTGTAGTTTCTTGCCTTGTTGGTGCTCAGACGAAGCAATGGCATCGACGCGGTAGGCCTCCGGTTTCTCATGGGCCACTTGACCCCATTTCACTCGATCAGATCGGCGGATTTGTTGCTTCCATCGAAAAGCACATTGAGAGCGTCGACCGGGTTATCGAGCGGGAGAGGCTTCGGTGTACCAGGGTCTACTATGAGGACCTTTTCAGTCCGAATATTCCGCTGAAGGAGCGAGTCGACATCGTTTTGGGTTTGCTGTGTCCGATCGTGGGGCGACGCTTTAAGCAATCGTTCGTTTTGGAGATCCGTCGCTTTCTTGACCACGACGCGAACAAAGTGAACTCAACTCGCACCTACGAAATGATTCCGAACCTGAAGGAGATTAATGACCGATTTGGGTCCGATCAGAATGGATACGTTCAGTGACAGGCTCACTCATTGACCACGGACCATCGGCCAAATACATTATCGCGAAAAATATTGGTGACTAAATTCCGTCTAGCCTCTAACGGAAAGAATGCATTCGCGACAGGTCCGACCTCGGTTCTAGTTGAGAAGACCCGTGATTCCTCTTCAGCACATTGGCAGTGAAACGCTCTAAATGTAGTCGGCCCAGGTCTAGGTTGCAGCCTCATGCAAACCTGATTCGCTTCTGTGGTTTCAGTTCGCCCAAGCTTCGTGCGATACGAAAAACGCTCAGAGGATTTGCGAGCGATTGATTCTCAGCTCAGCGCTGTATCATCAAACGATCGACAATCCCTTCGGCTAATCATCCCATTTTGATCAGCTGAACCGAGAATCACCGATCGAGTCATCAAAGTTACTTCGAAAAATGCCTCATCCAAACAACTACCTGTAATTGGGATTCCCTAGAGAAAAATAATGGCGAAGAAAGCAAAAGCTAAAGCTGGCAAGATGGTTTACTACTTCGGGAAAATCAAAACCGAGGGCACAAAGCAAGCAAAGACTCTGCTTGGCGGGAAGGGTAAGAACCTCGCAGAAATGACTTCGATCGGGTTACCCGTGCCTCCCGGATTCACCATCACCACCGAAGTCTGTGACGGCTACTATAAAGCCGGCAAGAAGTTGCCTGCAGGCTTGATGGATGAGGTCAATTCAGCCGTCGCTTTGTTGGAAAAAGAACTGAAGAAGTCGTTCGGTGACGACTCAAACCCTTTGCTAGTTAGCGTTCGCAGCGGTGCAGCGGTTTCGATGCCCGGGATGATGAACACGATCTTGAACCTCGGTCTGAACGATATTGCAACTGCAGGACTTGCAAAAGCGACCAAGAACGAGCGTTTTGCCTACGACGCCTATCGCCGCCGGATCAACATGTATGGCGTCGTCGTGATGGGACTTGAGCAGCACGTCTTCGAGCAAGCTTTCGATAAAGT
>JBCCKZ010000970.1:0-1621 GCA_039027135.1 Planctomycetota bacterium | reverse complement strand
TCTCGCAATTGCAACGCCAGCTCCTCTGATTCAACCTCCAAAATGACTTCTCCTTTGGATATCCGTTTGCCATACTGAACCCCGGTCATCACCTTCTTCACAACCCCCTCGACCGGTGAGAACACGTTCATACCCTGCGTGCCCCCCTTCGTCACACGATCGCCGTACGATGGCACAGTTTCCGATGTCGCAGATCTGAACTCTGCCTCAAACTCTCCTCGACGCCAGCTAAAGTCACGCAAACGCGAACTCGCCGATAGTTGACCCATTTCGGAGTCCACCAAAATGGCGCCTCGAACTGAGCCGTTGGTGCCTGGGCGTAACACGATCGTTCCCGACTTTTTTGACCCGATTGACCATCGACCGTCGAATCGGCGGCTTATCGGCGACCATTCCAGATGAATCGCACCGACATTACCATCGGCATCATTGAAGTTCCCGACAAACCAGTTATCTGCCGCCTCAACGGAAGAAAGCTGCACTTGAGGCCAGACTTCTCCCTGCCATTGTCCCGCGATATCTGGGGCGCCCGAGAAATACAGAACCAGTGCGGCGATGGATGTTGACATCAATGCAATTAGTGACACGACGACTCCTATTCGTTTAAAAGATGGTTTGACTTTCGTCGATAGTGGCTTCGGTTTGGTCGCAACAGCGGGTTTAAGCTCGACGATCGTTTTTGGCAGTTCGATCTGCGTTGGTTGACGAAAATGAGCCACGCACTTCTCAAACAGCTGCGCGACTTCTTCGGCATCTTCAAATCGATCCTCCGGACTTTTCGCCAACAATCGATGAATCAGGCTCTCCAACCAAGCGGGGATTTCTGGATTGATCTCACGAATGGGCCGGGGATCAGAATCAGTGACTTTGCGGAGCACTGCAAAGGGTGCTTCAGCACGAAATGGCGGACGTCCCGTGCACGCGTTGTATAGAACCGCGCCCAAGCTGAATTGATCGCTGCGATGATCGACCCATTCGCCGCGTGCTTGTTCCGGCGACATGTACTGTGGCGTTCCAGCAATCAGGCCGGTTTGCGTCATCGAAACGTCATCCATCGCCCGAGCCACCCCGAAGTCAGTGATCAATAATCGTTCGAGACCATCGCTAAGAAGGATGTTGGCTGGTTTGATATCGCGATGCACAAGACCCTGTTCGTGTGCCGCCGCTAAACCCGACGCGATCTGTCGACCAGTCTGAATCACCTCCAACGTTGACAGCGGTCCGTCAGCGTCGATTCGCTTCTGCAATGAAGGACCTCGAGCAAATGGCATGACGAGGTAGGGTAGCCCATCTTTTTCGGACACCCGAAAAATCTCTACGACATTGGGGTGAGAGATCGCCGCGGCTGCCCGAGCTTCCCTTTCAAACCGAGCTCGGGCCGATCCATTGTTGGCCAAATGAGGAGCCATCACCTTAATTGCCACAACACGCAGAAGAGAAGGATCAAATCCTTTGAGCACAGCCCCCATGCCACCAATGCCAACAATACCGCTTACTTCAAACTCTCCGATGCGGCCCAGCATCTCTGGGTGGTCCGTTGGCGACAGCCAATCAACGATAGTACGCAGCGACAGGTTCGATCGTGGGTCAAGGGATTCCTTTTCAACTGAATCCGCCGAAC
>JBCCKZ010000969.1:0-1622 GCA_039027135.1 Planctomycetota bacterium | reverse complement strand
GTTGTATTCAAGTCGCCAGCATCAGGTGTTGTCAAGGAAATCAACCGAGGAGCTAAGCGACGCTTCCTTTCGATGGTCATCGATATCGAGGGGGAAGAGGAAGAGACGTTCGAAAGCTACTCTAGCCTCGGAGATCTCGACAGAGAGAAGGTTCAGGCGTTGCTGGTTCGATCTGGGCTCTGGACCGCACTGAGAACCCGACCTTTCAGCAAAGTTCCGCTTCCGGGGACTGAACCTCATTCACTTTTCGTCACTGCAATCGACACGAATCCGCTTGCTGCCGATCCCGAGTTGATCATCGAATCGGAGAAAGAAAACTTCGTTAATGGACTTACGGTTCTTTCAAAGTTGACCCTAGGTAAAACATTTGTATGCACCGGCGAAGACTCTCGCGTGCCTGGAGAGAACATTCCGAATGTTAGCTTCGCCCAATTCGCGGGCCCGCACCCTGCAGGACTGGTGGGAACACATATCCATTTCTTGGATCCTGTAAGCGAAAACAAGATCGTGTGGCACATCAACTATCAGGACGTGATTGCGGTTGGCCAGTTGTTTACGACCGGCAAGTTAAATACAGAACGTGTTATCTCGTTGGCCGGTCCTCGAGTCGACAATCCAAGGCTGGTCCGAACTCGTCTTGGCGCCTGCATCGATGAGATCGTTGAAGGCAATGCAAATCTTGATAACGCAAGAGTGATCTCCGGTTCCGTCTTAACGGGTCGAAAGATTGAAGCTCCTGAGAACTTCCTAGGCCGTTATCACTATCAGGTTAGTGTTCTCGAAGAGGGCACCAAGCGCGAATTCCTCGGTTGGCAGTTGCCGGGACCTGACAAGTTTTCAGTAACGCCGCTCTACGCGGGTTCTTGGCTGAAAAAGCTATTCCCTATGACGACCAGCAGCGGCGGCAGCAAACGAGCCATGGTTCCAATGGGGACCTACGAAAAAGTCGTACCGATGGATATTCTTCCAACACAACTGCTTCGATCAATCATTGTCGGGTCCCAAACCGGCGACACAGAAGAAGCTTTACGACTTGGTGTTCTTGAATTGGACGAAGAAGACCTGTCACTCTGCACCTACGTTTGCCCAGGCAAATACGATTACAGTTCGATTCTGCGAGAAAATCTCACGCTTATCGAGAAAGAAGGATAACAGCGAATGCTAAGACAAATGCTGGACAAGGTGGAACCTCTCTTCCACAAGGGTGGTCCGCTAGAAAAGCTTTACCCGCTGTACGAAGCGAACGACACGTTCCTTTACACGCCGGGCGAAGTGGCTCATGGAAAAACTCACATTCGTGATGCGATCGATACGAAGCGAATGATGAGCATGGTAATCGTGGCGTTGCTCCCATGTATTTTCATGGCGTGCTACAACACCGGCTATCAAGCCCAGAAGACGATTGAATTAACAGGTTACACGCATCCAATTCATGACATCGCTGAAATGGTGTGGAGTGGATCTTGGCGATATGCGGCACTTGATGCCCTGAATATTCCGCTCGGTGGCGTTGAGATGGGATTCATGAATCCCGCCAACATCCTCCCTTGCTTCATCCACGGACTGCTTTTCTTCCTTCCCGTCTATATCGTCTGCATGGCGGTTGGAGGAACTTGTGAGCT
>JBCCKZ010000968.1:0-1623 GCA_039027135.1 Planctomycetota bacterium | reverse complement strand
GCGGGGGGCGTGCCTCCACTAATTCCAGCCTAGTGCGCAGTATCGAACGGCGTTCGGCCGAGCGTCAACCTTGAATTCGTTCGAAACAATCAGAATTTGCCTAACTGTCAAAAAACGATTCTTCCAATCGGACCGTCTGACCCAAGAACTCGACGACATCACCCATAAACAGTTGTTTTCGACGGCGAGTCTCGACGACTCCATTCACTTGGACCATGCCATCCTGGATCAAGATCTTCGCCTGTCCACCACTGCCTACCAGGCCGGAACGTTTGAGCACGTCGTCCAATCGCATCATTGACGCACTGTTTCGGGCCGATTCACCACCCGTCTGGTCATTCCCTGATCCTTGATTCATCTGTTCCTCTGGGCGTGGGTCTCTCAGGCCGAATGACTCGCGATCCGGTGTTCGAGAATCAAGCGTGCGCCGGCTACCCGTCGGCCCGCCGATTGTCAAATCATGTGATCGAAGCATGGCCACGGTAGCATCACTTGAAAGCAGGCTCGAAGTGGGAATACTGCTGCGCGAAACTCTCGCTCGCCGCATCCGGCACCTAGACTATGACACGGTGACTCCCTGAGCAAAGGGATCGCTTGGATTTCACCCCTCACTTCGATCTTCCGATGACATTGCGTTTCGTTGATTCCACTTCGGGGGCGACTTTTTGTCGTCGACCGGGGGCCGCCACGGTCCCGTTTTTCATGGTCGTTTTCATCAGTCTCGCCACGCTGGGTTGCGGCGGTCGGGCGGGGGATGAGCCGGCCCGACGTCCGCGTCCGGTGGTGACGCAGATCTTGACCAGCCAATCGCCTCCGGGTGGCGCACTGGTCACCGCCTCGGTCGGCTCGTGGAAGACCGAGGAGATCGGATTCGAAGTCGCCGGACGAGTTCAATTCGTGGTGGAGGAGAACACGCCGATTACCGGACGTATCTATGACTCGAAAGGTCAGTCCGTCAGTGCGGGGACTCCGATCGCGCGGCTCGAAAGCGAGCGGTTCGCCCTCCAGGTCGCTCGAGCGAAGTCGGAAGTGACCAGCGCGGAACAGACTCTTCGTGCCGCCGAGACCGAACGGGATCTAAGCATTCCCGCCCAAATCGCATCGGCGGAGGCATCGAAAACACTTGCGGAGAGAGACTACAAACGCAGTGCGTCACTCATTTCTCAGAACGCCGCGTCTCAAGGAGAAGTGGATCGAGATAAGGCGGAGCTCGATAGCGCGACGGCCCAAGTCGAACAGCTCAAGGCAGTTGAGGAAGCCAAGCAGGCGGAAGTGGAATCGCTCAAGAGTGCCGTCCAACAGGCAAAGCAGAATCTCCGTGACGCCGAACGTGACCTCGAAGATTGCACCCTGTACTCATCGTTCACCGGGCAGATCGCAGACGTCTCGGTTGTGCCCGGTAGCGTCGTTTCCTCGGGAGCCCCCGTGGTCACGCTTCAGATGATGGATCCGATCAAGGTGGACCTGGAAGTTTCTGCCAGCCAATCTCGCCGGATGAATCGGACGGAGATCTATCCCGTTCATGTGACCATGCCCGACGGTTCGATCGAGATCCACGAGGGGTTTCTGCATCAGGTGGATGCGTTGGCGGACCCGCTCATGCGAACGTATACGCTGACCTTC
>JBCCKZ010000967.1:0-1635 GCA_039027135.1 Planctomycetota bacterium | reverse complement strand
GCCCTCCCCGGGCCTTTGAGCCCGACCCTCCCAGCGGGAGGATAAGTTAGGGAATGAACTCAAGCTGCGGCACGGCATTTTTAAATTGATCATGATGAGTCATCCCACCATTCGAACCGAGAAGCGTCAATGCGAAGTCGCATGGTTCTCTGCTCTGTGCGGTGATGACTACGAGTTTCTTGGAATACCTGATGGGAAACTGCGATCGTCTTATGCTCACTGCGGAAAGATCGTCCGCCGCGCGGACAATTTGGGGTACCAAAACATTCTCTTGCCATCGGGGTGGATCGTTGGTCAAGACGCTCTTGCGTTTGCCTCGGCGATGGCGCCGCAAACCGAACAAATCAATCAGCTGGTTGCCTTGCGAATGGGCGAGGTTTGGCCACCGATGCTTGCGCGGGCGTTGGCGACGCTCGATCACATCGCTGAAGGCCGGCTTTGCATCAATATCATTTCATCGGATATGCCGGGCAGTAAGGAAGATGGCAAAGTTCGCTACACCCGCTCCAGCGAGATCATCCAAATATTGCAGGGACTCTGGAGTACCAAAGGTCCATTCCAATTCGAGGGAGAACATTACCAGATTGATCTTCCCAACACTGAAAGTGCGCAGACCTTCCAGCAGAACGGTGGACCCTTGATGTACTTTGGGGGATTCTCACCACTCGCGCAAGACTTATGTGCCAAGTACTGTGACGTGTTTTTGATGTGGCCTGATACGGAAGAAGGATTGGCGAAAACCATCGAAACGATGAGTCAGAAAGCAGCTGATTACAAAAGAAAGATCGACTTTGGCTATCGAGTGCATGTCATCGTGCGTGAGACGGAAGAGGAAGCCCGAAACGCGGCCGATCGATTGATTAGCAAGCTGGATATGGAAAAGGGTCGTGAGATCAAGCATCGATCAATGGATGCAACTAGCGTTGGGGTTCAACGCCAAGACGAGCTACGTAAGAGAAGCGATAGCTTGTATCTAGAGGATCATTTATGGGGAGGAATCGGTTTGGCAAGAAGCGGTTGTGGTAGTGCGATTGTGGGAGATCCGGAGCAAGTTCTGTTGAAACTGAATCGATACATGGACATGGGAATTCGATCATTCATTCTGAGCGGATATCCCCATTTGGACGAGTGCGATCGATTCGCTGAACACGTACTACCGAAGCTACCGACCTGTTACCTCAACAAAGTTCAGGGCCGATTGGTAACTGATCCCGTTACGCCACTTACCACCGCGGAGCGTTTTTGATTTATCTCGCCAGAGCGTATTGTCTTTTATGCAAGTTCGATTTTGCGATGTGAGCCGCGACACGGATATGAGCGTAGTGAATGAGGTGGCCGGTCAAGCGGCAGTCATTGGGAACACAGCGCCGCAAAAGAGTGCTCATGTTGCACTGTTCCTTTGCCCGGTGCCTCCGCGGCTGCGCCGCATCCGGCCCACGGCTAACCAAACCGCTGTGTTCTCTAGGCATGCGCCTTGTTAAGACACCAACGTCCGGTGGGAGGGTAAGCTAGCGATTCACACCTATCTCCTATAAATCTCGTCATGTCATCAAAGCAAACTGCTTGGTATTCGCAAGTCACACGCTACCAATGGCTGGTTTTGGCAGTCGCCTCTCTTGGATGGATGTTCGATGC
>JBCCKZ010000966.1:0-1659 GCA_039027135.1 Planctomycetota bacterium | reverse complement strand
TCTGCTACAACCGCCGGCTGCTGTTCGTCGGTTCTAAGTCCTAGTGCAGGTGACATCGTGTCACTCGTTTAGCCTCCATTTCACTTCAAAAACGAAAGAGCAAAAGAACCGATGTTTCCAGCAAACTTGATGGCCCCGCACGTCGGACAACGGGGTACGAAACTCAGCCCGCGATTGTGGGCCCGATTGATCGAAACGCAGTTGACGCCGGATGGTGGCGCTGCGGGATCGCTCCTTATGGATGACTTCGTGTCATTCCCAAACGTGGTGGCCACGACGGCCGGTGATCAGGTGCAACCGCCGAACGGCTATTTCGCGTACATCGAGGCGGACGCAACGCCCGGCTCGATCAAGCAGGATGACGACGAACCGAGTTCGATTACGCTGACCACGTCGTTTGATACGGCGGATGGCGAGAATCACGACACGGTTTTGGTGTCCAACGGCAACACCGGAGTCCTCGGGATGATCAGCGATGCGGTGGATGACGCCAAGTTGCTGATCTGCGAGTTCCGGTTCAAGCTCCCAAGTGTCGCCAACAACGACGGAAGTATCTTCCTCGGGCTTGGTGAGGAAGGCTTGGCAGCTGCGAACACGCCGATCCAGAACGCGGGCAGCCACGACATCAGCAGCGATGACGTGATCGGGTTCTTCATCAAGGAAACCGATCGTGACCAACTGTCGTTCGTGTACCGGAAGGCCGGTTCGCCGCTCCAAGAGGTCATGGACTATCCGGTCGCGCTTGTCGCAGACACGTGGTACAACGTCGGATTCATCTACGATCCGAACGCGGAAGCCTCGAAGCGAATCAAGGTGTTCGTGAACAACGAGGAGCAATCCACTTACGTGACTGCCGATCAGATCGCGGCAAGCACCTTCCCCGATGGCGAGGAAATGGCGTTGGTTGCGGCCATCAAGGCATCGGCCAACAACGATCCCCAGTCGGTCAAGCTCGACTTCTGGTCGTTCTACCAAGCGGGTTAGTCGCACGCCGGGCAGTGCGTCGACTTGCTTTTCCACGTCAATCCGCTCACGCTGTTCCGAGTGGATTGACGTTTTTTTGTTGGTGACATCATGTCACCACCTTCTCGCTCTGATTGAGGAACAGCCCAATGATCGTGCCAGATGACCAGCTTTGCATTCTGCAAATGCTCAGCCTTGAGGTGATGCCCGAGGATATCGAAGAGGAATACGGGATCCGGATCCGGATGTACCACCGGCAGGGTGCCGGCGGACCAATCGGACCGATTGCCCTGATCGATATGCTTCGCCACCTGGGCTACGAGTGCGGCCAACCAAAATTCGCCAAAAAGAGCGAGCAGGTTGATTGGCGGAAAACTGAAGAGGGAACGCCGGTCCAAGTTCAGATCGGAAACGAGTGGAGCACTCAGCGGGCGACTTTCCAAGGAATGGTCTCATCTGGAACGCTGTGCATTGAGCGCGACGGCAAGATGGACGAGTTCAACGCATTCGATGTTCGTCTCGTTGAAGGCCTGTTCCCCAGCGATGTCGACCCCAAGGACATGAAGTCCAAGCCTGACGCTCCGATAAATCAAGTTGAACGCGGTTCCAATTCTTCGGACGATGGTGACATCGGCGACTCAGCGGACGCCCCGCCCAAGCAAACGAATTGGGGCAATGTGAAGAAGGGAACCCCGG
>JBCCKZ010000965.1:0-1662 GCA_039027135.1 Planctomycetota bacterium | reverse complement strand
TCGATCGGGTCGGTTCCGTCAACGGGATCTGGCTCGACAAGATGAATCAGCAGTCCAGCTCTTTCAACGTGACGAAGAAACTCATGGCCGAGTCCAATGCCTTCGCTCGCGCCTTCAATGAGTCCAGGGATATCCGCCATGACAAAGGAGCGGTCGCCTCTTTCGACGATTCCGAGATTGGGATGTTTCGTCGTGAAGGGATAGTCAGCGATTTCGGGTCGAGCTGCCGATAATCGGCTCAGCAAGGTGCTCTTTCCGGCGTTGGGCTTTCCTACCAACCCGACATCGGCAATGGACTTGAGTTCCAGGATCACGCGACGCTCTTCGCCCATCTCGCCCGGTACGGCCTGACGCGGAGCACGATTGGTGGCAGACTTGAAGTGAGCATTGCCACGGCCGCCTTTGCCTCCGCGGGCAATGACAAACTCCTCGCCATCGCAGCCCAGGTCACGGATCACGAAATCATGTTCGGCATCGATGACCGCTGTCCCCGGCGGAACGAGCAAGAGCATGTCCTTCCCATTGCGACCGTGTCGCATCGAACCCTGGCCTGGCCCACCGCTTGTGGCTTTGTAGGTTTGTCGATTGGCTAGAGCGGCAAGCGAGTTGACGCCTGTTTGCGCCCTCAGGATGATGCTCGCGCCGTCGCCACCATCACCCCCGTCAGGACCTCCACGAGGAACGTATTTTTCCCTCCTCATGCTCGAGCACCCATCGCCGCCTTTTCCAGCGATCATATGGAGTTCAATTCGATCAACGAACATGGCGTGAGCCCAAGAGGACGATTGGGGATGTCAGGTGCGAGGTTCTGAACTCGGGTACTCAAGATGATAACCCGAAGCATTATCCATCAAGAGACTGACGAAATCAGCCTCAACGCGGTCTGGAGAAGAAGCTGCGGTCCAAGAAAATGCCACGAACGGCTTCCCGCGGAGCCAATTCATCAAAGCCTCGTAACAAATTCTATCTCGGACAGACGTTCTAGCGAAGTGTCATGGTGAGAGGCGTCGTCCGAATTCTTCGCTCCAGCGATGTCAGATCTTTTCAACTCAGATTTGTTTCACGCGTGTGAATCACATGGACTTTTGTAGCGATCATTCCGATATCCCAGGTGGGACCATCCATAGGGGGGATGAGACCAATTTTGGTAGATGGATGTTAGCGAGACAGCATGAGCAGGACTCGGTGGGCAAAGCGTACGGCACTCTTGGCGTTGTTGTTGGCCGTTTCCGGGAACGCGGACTGCTTCGCTGACCAACGCCCTGTGGTTGCCTCAGGACTCCGCGCGATCGATGCGAGTTCGGTGCGTTTGACCTCACCGACGAAGTCAGTTCCGAGAGCAGAATTGGTCGCCGAAGAGCCTTCCGTTGACGCGGCTAAGCCGCCTTCGCTGCGTCGGATTGCCGTGCCTCGGAGACAAGCCAATAAAACAGAAACTCCGAAAGTCGAATCGGTGAAGGCAAAGCCCCAGGCGGATGCTGTGATTGCCTTGAGGCCAAAGGCAGGCAACGCAGCGTCAAGTAAGCCAGCAGCCCCAACCGATCCCCAAGCGGCGACCAGTGGAGAGAAGGCACCGACAAAGTTAGCTCTCAAGGCTGAATCTTCCAACGAGAAGCCTGAATCTATCAACGAGAAGCCTGAATCTATCAACGAGAAGCCTGA
>JBCCKZ010000964.1:0-1663 GCA_039027135.1 Planctomycetota bacterium | reverse complement strand
TTAAAAATGATTTGGGCGGAACGCTCGCTTAGCGGTGTCTTGCGAATCAGTTCATCAGCAAGTCGAAGCTAGCAAAAAAGGGGTAATCGATGGCACAGCCGACCGACTCGAGGAGCGAAGCCGATACGGCTAACGAACCAAATCTGGAGAAACAAGAAGGCTCGGATCCAACGGAATCTGTCTCAACTACAGTCGAGTTTGTTGGCGGTGCGGAGTCGACTCAAACAAGCCGAACGAAGAAGCTGCTTCTATTCGTCGGTGTTCCAATCCTAGTGGCGGTTGGAGTGATTTCGCTCTGCTTGCAAGCGATGTATCCGGTTGATCGGAACGCCGCCTCTTATGAGGCTCCAGTGGCGAAACCACCGACGCCAGCGGAGCTAGCCGAAGCAGCGGCGAAAGCTCTTTTCCTTAAACGTACTGAAAAGAAACCAGCGACTTTCGACTTGCTGATGCAAGACGAAAACAAGGACTTATTTGAGAGCCTACGCCCGACTGACGAAGCCGTGGTGATGGCGTTACAAACGACGCAAGAACGTTTGCTGCGTGAGGACCCTCATTTGGCAAAGGCGATGCGTGACCCAATGGGAACACCGTTGGTGGGAATAGCGGGGCCCACACTTGCTGACGATATTTGCGAGCAAGCGTTTCCATGGTTCGAAGACGCGATAACGCGACTTCATAACAGAAGGCCAGATCTGGCGTACCCTGAGTTGGCGGAATCCATTCGTCGCTGTTGGTATGCGTTCTGGCTCAGCGAAACCGCCAGCCAGCACGATCGGGAAATCATTCGCGGAAGCGGCCGATCGGGCCAATTTGATCCCCTTGCACTTTACGTGTATCACCTAGGGGATAGTAATCGCAATAGTCGAGAGGCGACGGTTGAGAGGTTGGCAAAGACGATTGGATCGGCTGATGTCGGGCCCCATATGCGAGTGCAAATACTCTCGGAAGTAATTGCGTGGCGCGGTTACATCTCCGATGAGCTTTGGCTGGACTCGGTGCTCGAGTTTTTTGAAGCCACGGCTGACTCTTGGTCTTTGCTGGCAAGCGAGGAGAACGATCCAGGACTCGAGTACATCATGCTCCGTTCGGTGGAATTCGCATTCGGTAAACTGAACGGCTGGTGTCGCGTTGAACTGCTACGCCATCTGGTTGAGGGCAAGGCACCTCAATGGGTCCAGCAATACTTCGCAGGTTACATCCTATATGACGCCGCTTGGCATCATCGCGGTACGGGTTTCATCTACGAGATAGAGCCTGATGATTACGCAAAATTCAGTTCCTTAATCAGTCAAGCAACCGACTTGATGGTCATCGCATGGAGCCTTCGTCCTATCCACGTTCAGCTGCCACGTATGCTATTGGCCTGCGAGATGACAGCAGGTGAAACGGGGCTGTCTACTTCTGAATGGTTCCGCCACGGAATTGCGAGAATGCTGAACTCCCAAAGTCTACACGAGGCAATGGCAATAGCTTCCTTGCCAAGATGGGGAGGCAGCAAAAGGCAGCTGTTGCAGCTCGCACAGCTGTGTGTCGATGCCGGTGATTTTCGTTACGGGACGCCGCGTATGTCAGAGTATTATCTCGATTGGTACATGCAAGATCAGTCTAAGCGTACTCCCATTGACCAGCGAGCCACCGACTGGGCGAAGTCTTTGGTGAT
>JBCCKZ010000963.1:0-1665 GCA_039027135.1 Planctomycetota bacterium | reverse complement strand
CCGGGAACCGGCGATGCGACCGCAGTCATGCTTCTGGAAGATGTTCCCGAAGGTTTTGAACACCCGCGAGGGCGTCAACTTGACAATTTGCTTGGCGACCTCCAACCGGGCGAGATCCGGAGGCAGGTTCTTCGGTTGCGTGCGGCAACTCCGGGCATGGTCACGAATACCATTCGCGTCGAGTCCGAGGACGGTGTGGCGGCACAACATAGCGTCAATGTCCAAGTCATCGCGCCAGCCTTGGACATCCAAGTTGTTGGCCCATCGCGTCGATTCCTTGAACGTCCCGCCGGATATCAAGTCGCTCTAGCGAACAACGGAACGGCGGACGCCACCAACGTGGCCATCGAACTTGCTCTGGACCGTGGATTCACGTTTGTATCGACCGACTTCGAAGGTCGATATGACCCCAGTCGGCACACGATACGCTGGTCATTGGAAATGCTCCCGGCGGGACAAAGCGTCAACGTTCCTGTTGAGCTATTGCCCATTGAGAACGGGACTCGAGCGATTCGTGCCGACGTCGCCGCTGATCTTGGAATCGAGTCAACAAGCGAAAGATCAATTCAAGTTGAGGGATTCGCAGAAACAAACTTCACCATCCGTAGCGTCGGTGGCCCAATTGAAATGGGTTCCGTCGCGACCTACGAAATTGATGTCCGCAACAGCGGCTCGATGGAGGACACCGGCGTCCAACTACGCGTTGAAGTCCCCGACGGAATGGAAGTCGTTTCGGCGGACTCCGATGGTCGTCAAGGTTCGCTTGAGGGCGACATTGTCGTTTTCCCAGAACGCGATCGTTTATCAGCAGGACAACAAGCTCGTTACCAATTGCAGCTTCGTGGCGTCCAAGCTGGAACACACTTGATCCGTGCAGCGTTGATGACCAATTCCAGCAATGTTCCGGTCAGGAAAGAAGAAAGCACGTTGGTTTACTTGGATCAGTGATTTGATCACGGAACCTTTAGCCTCTTCGATTCGAAACGTCATAGCCCGACTCTTCAAAGGGGCGTTGGTATCCAAACAAGTCAAACAGTGCCAGAAACAAAGTTGTCAGTGAGCCGTGGGCCGGATGCGGTGTAGCCGCGAAGGCACCGTGCCAATGTTAAGCCAGAAGAATTACATCACGCACCATAAACGCTCTACAAGACTGTCTTTTAACCGGCACCTTCGTTCGCTTCGCTCACATTCGGTTCACGGCTCACTAAGCCAAGGAAACCTGTGAAGGTACCAAAAACCCTTCATCCAAAGACCCATTCCAAAGTCCCGCCACTGTGCCCACGCGACTGAGCCGATACATCCTCGTGGAGATCTTTAAGATCTTTGTGGTTGCGCTCATTGCGCTGACAGGCTTGATTCTGCTTATTGGTGTCGGTCGGGAACTTCTGAGGCGAGGACTGGGCCCTCTCTCGGTGGTGCAGCTGCTACCCTTCGTGCTGCCGATCTCACTCCAGTTTGCATTCCCCGCAACCGCCCTTTTCTCGGTCTGCTGTGTCTACGGGCGAATGGCGGCTGATGGGGAAGTCGCCACGGTGAAAGCCTCTGGAATCTCCCCGCTTCGGCTACTCAAGCCGGCGTTCATCTTTGCGTTGGTTCTCAGCCCAGTTGCCGTTTGGGTTTCCGATCTGGCTGTGAGTTGGGGTCGTCCTGGCGTCATCCTAGTTG
>JBCCKZ010000962.1:0-1670 GCA_039027135.1 Planctomycetota bacterium | reverse complement strand
GCATTTCGCTGGCCGGGCGGGGATGAGCTAGAAATCATCCCTTTCCGGTCTTTCGAAGCAGTTGCTCTCAATGGGCGCGTCAGCTCATTTCTCGAAAGCCCACGCCTAAGAGATGCCTCTTTTAGCGATCAGCTAGTTGCCTTCGCCCTCGGCGCAGCCTAGCGGCCAAAGCCGTATGCTGAGTCACGATAGAGTCGGTTGCGCGTCGCCTCCGGCAATGGATTGGCGTACCCGGGAGGCCTCGCCGATGGATCTGACGGCGCGATGTCCGCTTGCGGATACGGATCATTGATAATCGCTTGGCTCTGCTGCTGCAAAATTGGGCCGGCGGGCGGGAGAAAACTACGACCGCGGCATCCCATAAACGTCGGAATGAGGGCGAAAGCGACCAGGGAGATGCAACGAAACATGGACAGCTCAGAGGCTTGAAGGGAGGCTGTGGTCTAACAGATCACGGTTTCGTACCGCTAGATCAGACCGTTTCGTTGAATCGGCCACATCGATCAGCTCCTGCCAGAATTCCCAAGACAACTCCAGCAATAGCGGACGCTGAATCGCTGCGTGTTGCATCATTCGTATCGATCGTGCCGTTTGGGTTGCCGGCAAGTCTCGCCCTCGAATCATTAGCTGGCTGCTGGCGTCATCACCATCGTGGTAGGTGTTTCCGACGATGAAGCGTTGTCGTCTTTCAACGCCAGAACTTGAGTGCTAGGCATGGAGCCGGGCAGCACCACGGTTTGCCCTCGCTCCAGAATCAGCGATCTTGCGTCGATTTCAATTTGGCAACGACCGGATGCCACCGTCAAAATCTGGATCGTCGGACAATCGAGTTGGGCGTCACCGCGATGCAGCAAATCCAATCTGAACTTGTCACAGTCCACTACGGTTTGGACTCCTTCGAGTTGATGATCGCTGCGAATGGGTGAAACCGGCCCAGCTTCGTAGTCGGTCACTTCAAGACTTTGCTCGATGTGAAGCGGCCTCGCATTTCCTTCGGCATCGGTGCGATTCCAATCAAACATGCGGAACGTGGTGTCGCTCGACTGTTGGATTTCAGCGACCAATAGCCCTTCACCTAGGGCGTGTACCGTGCCGGCTGGAATAAAAACGACGTCTCCCACGCTTGGATGAAACTGATGAAGCAGTTCCTCGGTTTGTCCGGCTTCAATCGCTTCAGAGAGAATCTGTCGACTGACTCCTTCTTTGAGGCCCGCATAAATCAACGAATCCGGTTCCGATTCAACGATGTACCAGGCTTCCGTCTTTCCAAGATCGGGTTTGGGCATTTTTTGGGCGTAGGCATCATCAGGATGAACCTGCACCGAGAGAACGCGATTGCAATCAAGGTATTTCAGCAGCAGTGGGAAGGCATCCGTTCGAATTCCGGGGCCAAGTAGACGTTCGCCTGATGCTTCAATCAGCTGACGGAGCGTCAACCCGTCGCAAGGCCCTCCATCTACGACACACTGGTCCTCGCCATGATCGACAAGTTCCCAGCTTTCCGCGTAGTCGCTTTCGGCGCCGATGGCCTTTCCCAGGCTGTCGTGTAGTTTTCTTCCGCCCCAAATGGTGCGTTTGAAAACAGGGCGAAACGAAATCGGGGCCCGCAGCACTTCGGCGAGGTCATCCTTGGAAGCCATGTTTTTGTAATGATTGAGCGGATGTTCTGG
>JBCCKZ010000961.1:0-1684 GCA_039027135.1 Planctomycetota bacterium | reverse complement strand
GGTCGTTTCTCCGATCGAGATAGTGAGCCTGTTGTCGTCCGAAGGCTTGAGTTTTATTTCTCTCCCGTTGTCATCAATTGTCAGCGTTTGGTCTTGGACTTTAAATCCAATGGACGGATCGTTGATGACGACACGAAGGACGGCATCTCCGGAACGCATCAAAAACGTCACTCCGGCGATCACTAAACCAATGAAAGCCACGCCGGTTGCGACCCACGGCCAAGGTCTCCGCTTCCTACCATGAGCCCCGTCCTGTTTGTCGGTTCGATAAGGCTCATAGGAATCACTGATAGAATCGATAGAGTTGTCTCGTTCCGCTCGGGTGGTGGCACCATCGCCGACCGAAGGAACCTCAGCCGCAGCTTTCCAATTCGTGCCTTCCGTTGCAACACTGATTGACGCGGATCGCCGAAGCTCCGTTTGGCTCGCCAAGAACGCCTTGAGAGCTGCTGCGTCGCTCTCTTTTGATTGGCTCTTCGTTTCAATCGATGCGGAGGCAGCTTTTGACTTAGAAGCGTCATTGGTAGCTGACACTTTCGATGAATCATTAGTCTCGCTGATCGTTTTTCGATTCTTGAGATAGTCTCGCAGTGCGGTAGCGACGTCGTTCATCGAGGAATAGCGTTCCGATCGGTCTTTTGCCATCATCTGCAAACAGATCGCTTCCAAACGGGAGTCAATCCCCGTCCGCATCTCCGAAGGCAACTTCGGCGGCTCGTGAACGATGCTGTAGACCACTTTGGCCATCGGACCACGGAAGGGGAGTTTTCCTGTCAGCAACTCATAGAGGATGACACCAAGTGCATAGATGTCGGCTGCGGTCCCGATTTCATCTGGCTCGCCTTGGATTTGTTCGGGAGCCATATAGGCGGGAGTCCCAACCGCGACGCCTTGCTGAGTGAACCGACTGGTGGAATCGAGTTCTCGCGCCAAACCAAAGTCCATCACGACCGGTTCTTTTTTCCGATCGATCATGATGTTGGCGGGTTTCAAGTCACGATGGATCACGTTGTGCTGATGAGCTTCGGCCATCGCGACGGCAATCCGCTGAACGAGCATTGCTGCGGACCGCTGTGTCGGTAGCTTCCCGGGTCGCACGTAGTCCGAGAGTGGTCGACCTTGGATGAATCCCATCGAGATGAAGTGGCGTGCTCCAATTTCACCGACGTCGTAAACGGGACAAATATTTCGGTGCTGCAATTTGGCAGCGGATCTTGCCTCCCGATAAAACCGAGCCACGAGATCTCCGTTTTCTCCTTCACTGAAACTAGGAGTCTTGATGGCGACCTTGCGATCCAACTGGGTGTCGTGGGCGAGGTAAACACGTCCCATCGCACCCGCACCGACTTCTTTCAGAATTCGGTATCGACCAAATTCAACGGGCAATTCTGGGCCAAACTCGATCGGACGATCACTCGCACCACCGCGTCCGTCCATGATGCGACTTGTGTCGACGGTTGCCTGAGAGACTTGAACTGGTTCCCCAGAACCTCCTCGGTGTCCTTGGGCATCCATTTGAGATCGCTCAGCAAGGATCTGCTTTGCGACACTGAATTGCTGAGGAAATCGCGATTGATACCGCGAGAATTCGAGTTGCAAATCCTCTGATCGCCGGGCTTCAAATTCCGCCACCACCAGATCGGCCCGGATCGATTGTTGGGTGCCCAGTGATGGATAATTCTCG
>JBCCKZ010000960.1:0-1686 GCA_039027135.1 Planctomycetota bacterium | reverse complement strand
CGCAATTGGACAGTTAGCGAGACTTTTGTCGCTTCAACTCGCCTTCAATAATCGCGATGACAGAATCTGCGACCAGCTTGTAACTCTCACGTGAATAGCCGCCACTCAGAACCATAACCGTTGGGATCTTTCTGCTACGAAGTTGATCTAGAACATACAGATCTCGTTTGAGAATGGTTGCCGCGGAGATTGCTAGGCCTCCCAATGCGTCCTCGGCATAAGGGTCTGTGCCGGCGTTGTAAAATGCCATGCCGACTTTCGAACGCGTGACCGAGTCCATAAATCCCGGCAGTCTCTGCTGCAGTAGATCCATGTACTCATCGTCGCTGGATGGTCCAACCAACGGGACCTCACAGTCGATTCGTTCGCGCGCTTCAACATCAAACATCGGGTAGATTCGAGAATTAAAGATGTCGAAGATGAAGAATCGACCATCACTCTTGAACGTGTGGCAGACGCCGTTGCCTTGGTGAGCATCGGTGTCGATATAGACAACGCGATCGTCTCTGTCGATCTGGCCTGAGTTCCTCAGCGACGCTATTGCGATTCCGATGTCGTTGTAGATAGAGAATCCTTCTCCGCGGTCAGGCTTTGCATGGTGATAGCCTCCGCTCAGGTTAATCGCGGTGCCACACGATAGAGCTTCCTTGGCGGCAATGATGGTGCCACGAACAGCCCATCGCATCGGTCTCAGAACGCGCCAATCGATGAGACGAGCTGGAGCATGACCTAGCTGAGGAACTGCGATGGCTCGTGAGAGGTAGTTCGCGTCGCGAAGCTTCTTTAGGTAGTCTTGCGTGTGAACAAGATTTAACTCTTCCAGAGATGCTTCACGCATTGGTTTGATATGAAACTGCCGCAGTTGTTTCGAACCGAAATGATGCTTAAGTAAATTCCAAGCTCTCCCGTACTTTCGAGAGTCAAAAGGATGAAGCCTTTCAAGGCCCCAAAAGCCGATGTTGTATCTGCGAGAGTAAACGATACGAGGCGGTTGCATGACGTCGCGTCGTTAGCTTTCACAGAATCGATAGCCGATTCCGCGAACGGTTTCGATTCGATCGGCTGAGGATTCCAGCTTCTTTCTTAGCGAGCGAATGTGAACGTCGATGGTTCGTTCTAACACGATCGCATCATTACCTAGCGCAGAGTTGATAAGCTCGGATCGATCGAAAGCCCGACCGGGCTGACGAATCAGCGTGTCGAGCAAACGAAATTCGCTGGGGGTGAGATCGAGTACCTTACCGTCGAGAAGAGCTCGGTGCTTGATTCGATCGATCGCGATTCCTCCAACACTGATCAAATCGTTTAAGTCACTTGCTCGTTCATTTCGGCGAAGCAGTGCTTTGACTCTTTCTAGTAATACGCGGACGCTAAATGGCTTAGTGACATAGTCGTCCGCACCGACGGAGAATCCGACAACTTGGTCGGTTTCTTCGCCCTTTGCAGTCAACATGATGATCGGAGTGTTGCGAGTTGCTGCTTCACTGCGAAGCTGACGACAAACTTGGACTCCGTCCATCACTGGGATCATGACGTCTAGCAAAACTAAGTCAGGTGTTTTGGCACGCGCTTGGTTCAGTGCATCTTGGCCGTCCATTGCACAAGTAACCGAGAACCCTTCGCTAGTGAGGTTGTACTCGAGTACTCCTGCAAGCGCTCGGTCGTCCTCAACAACCAAAATGTTCT
>JBCCKZ010000959.1:0-1688 GCA_039027135.1 Planctomycetota bacterium | reverse complement strand
GTCTCGTCCATGCCATCGGGCAGGTCTTTCTGGATCAAAACCCGCGATATCATCGCGATCATAACCCGCATGCAAAAAACTCTAAGGTTCGTTACGCCATCCGGCAGACGATCAATTTCCCGAAAGACCGCTTTACTCATTTGATCCGTGTGTGACATCAACATGCTGGGGCGGAACGCCTGACCGATCCGGCGGCGTTTTGACGAGTAAGGCTTTCCTTCGAGTTGGTTTAGATACCGGTCGCTAAATTGTTCTCTGAAGTGCCGGTTCGTGCGAAAGTAATCCCACAATTCGTGATTCTTCCAGGTGAACTCGTTCGCATCAAGACCACCCATTGCAATCTGTTCCGTTCCGAACAGACGGACTTTGAATATAGGACCGAAGCGTCGATAGCCCTCGACGAAGACATGCGTTGGATTTTGACGAAAAGCCTCGTCGGAAGAGCCGTCGAGCGATCCCTCTGGAGCAAAAAAAGGAATTTTGGAGGCTGGCTTAGCCGCTTCTCCCGGTGCAACAGCTTCAACTTCGATGGTTTCAGCCATGGCTCAAGATAAGGCCACCCCCTCTACCGTCTCATCAAATTCAGCTAGTAAAACGCATCGCTCTTCATCTGAAAGAATGGCATATTCGAAACCATTGCGGGCCAGTTGCAAAAGTGTCTTTTTTGAAAGCGCAGTTTCTCTTGCAAGCACATCGAATTCGTCGGTGATCGTATTCCCAAAAATGAAAGGGTCGTCGGTATTGATGGTCATTGAAATACCTCTTTCAAGCAACTGAATCATCGGATGGTCCTGATACGAGTTCACCGTCTGAAGCTTGTAATTGCTAATTGGACAGACATCGAGGAGGACATTCTCAGCACGTAGTAAATCGACGACGGCATCGTCTTCAATGGCTCGAAACCCATGCTCGATACGACGCACGCCAAGCTTTTCGACCGCCTCGGTGACATGCCATGCACCTCCCAGCTCGCCCGCATGTGCTTTAGTGAATTTACCCCGATCCTGTGCCGCTGGCCAATAGTCCAACATCCACTCACGAACCGGATAGAGCTCAGGACCGTGCAGATCGATCCCGGTTAGAGCGTTGAGTTCAATCAACCGCTCAAGAGCGGGTCGCGTCTTCGTGGACCAACTCGTGTGATGAAGTCCGCAGAAAAGACGGACATGCAGCCCATTCGGCACGACTGAAATAATCGCATCAACAATCTCATCAACCGGAAGTTCCTGTTGCTCGCAAACAATGAAGGCAAAACTGCATTCGAGGTAGCGAACACCCTCCGCGATCTTTCGTTCGAATAAACTTTTCGCCGAGCGGGCGTAGCGTTCGGGACTGTTGAACCATTGATCGGCATAACCTAAAATGAATTCTTCAAAAACAGTAAAGTTCGGATAACGATAATCCAGGCCCCATCCCGGTGGCTCCCAGCCGGCCTTGATCTCGTTGACCTCAGCATATTCGGAAAGGCTGATGGAGCCCTCAATGTGCAAATGCATATCCGTTTTTGGAAGCTTCTGCATAAGTTCCCGAAACTTCTGCAATTCGCTTGCTTGGGTAACACCAGGTCTCTCCATCGAACTCATCGAATCATATGCCAGAAGGGGCCTAAACGAAGTTTTAAGAAAAAGGTCGAACGGTGGGCCACAATGACTGTTGAGCAGAATCCAAGCCAAGGTCGGACCCTCCGG
>JBCCKZ010000958.1:0-1696 GCA_039027135.1 Planctomycetota bacterium | reverse complement strand
CAACGATAAGGATCTCCTCTTCGGGCAATTGCTTCCCGCAGGCAACGAGAACCCGTCCGCCGGCCGGTGTGGATTCAAAAGGCTTACCGTCGTTTCGAGTTTCAATGACTCGCACTCGACCTTCATCGAGGGCAGAGGCTTCGAACGCCGTAAAGATGGGACGTCCTTCGGAGGGGCCACCGGTGACAAGGAGTGTGGTTTCCGCCATCCCGTAACACGGCAGTGCCGCGTTTCGTTTGAAGCCATAGGGCTCAAACTTTTCGGCGAACTCGTTGAGTGTTGACGCACGGATTGGCTCGGCCCCGTTGAACGCTGATTTCCAACACGAAAGATCGAGGCCCTCTGCCTCTTCCGGCGAAATCTTGTCAACGCAAAGTTGATAGGCAAAGTTAGGACCGCCCGAGATCGTCACACCGTTTTCGCTAATCGCTCGCAACCATCTGACCGGACGTTGCAAAAACGTCATTGGGCTCATGAGGATGCAAGGTCGCCCGATGAAGAGGGGTGAGAGAACTCCACCGACCAAGCCCATGTCGTGATACGTCGGCAACCATGAGGCGCCAACCGTTTCCTCGTTGAGCTCGAAAGCACGGCGAATGAAATCGCTGTTGGTGATCAGATTTCGATGATCAAGCATCACCCCCTTGGGTGAACCCGTTGAACCAGAGGTG
The DNA here is from genome assembly GCA_039027135.1 of Planctomycetota bacterium. Classification (GTDB taxonomy): domain Bacteria; phylum Planctomycetota; class Planctomycetia; order Pirellulales; family Pirellulaceae; genus Rubripirellula. The sequence continues at coordinate 1,025 of JBCCKZ010000958.1, read as the reverse complement.
TACTGAAGGACAGCCAAGGTCTCTGAAGTGATCTTCGGCTGACGATACGACTCAGGATCGCGAGCCTCGCTAGAATCGGTCGCGAGCAGCTGCACACCGATGAGATCATCGTGCTGTTGATTTGTCTTGAGCCCATCGACGGTCGTTGAGTTCGATAATGCCCACTTCGCGCCAGCGTCAACGACGATGGATCGGATACGACTGGCTTTTCGGTTCCGACGCGGCGGGTAGGCGGGAACTGCCACCGCTCCAATGGCGTGGCAGGCGAAAAAACCTATCAGAAATTCCAGGCTGGGCGGGTAGATAAGAAGTACGCGATCACCGCTGCGAATCCTGCACCGACTCTGCAGGTGTCCGGCGAGTCCACAAATCTCATCCCAAAGCTCTGTGTAGGTCAGCGTCTGGGGCGGCGTTTCCACATCGGTGAAGCCATAGGCCATCTGATGGGGCTGCTGCGATACCCAGCGCTCGAGGATCGCGGGGAAATGTTCGCCGGTGGTTTTGGGGACCAAGTTGGTTTTGGAATAGCCAGGTTGTGTAAGAGCGTTCACAGGAACAGTGAGCCCGAAGCGTTGGATTTTAGACGAATTCGGTTTGATTCGCGACCTCATCCGCTACCAATACCCTCCGCCTTCTACACACCGCATAGTTGGCACAATCTGAACAGTTTATGGCCTTGCTGGCATTTTTTTGCATGTCAGAATCTGGCGTAAACCTTGCCAACTTGCCAATAATGTGCGGTGGTTCCCCCGTTGCTGGGGGCATCTACCCGATAACACAATTTGGAGTTTATTAAAAATTAGGCAACCGGTTTCATAAATTCTGTAAGTACAACTTGAGGAACTAATCAATTCTCATTTACGTCTGATAATCTGCCCTCCGCCCGGTCTAATGCGGCCGAGGCATTGACCCTAACGAAATGGATATGACTTCCACACGCTAGTGGATTCTTTTCTATGGCTATTTTCCAAATTCCAAACGATCCGTCCGAAGTCACCGACCCAACATCCGTTCGAGCGCGTGCT
>JBCCKZ010000957.1:0-1706 GCA_039027135.1 Planctomycetota bacterium | reverse complement strand
TGAGGTCGGCGGTTCGATCCCGCCTGGCTCCACCAATCTTATCAAGCACTTACGGCGCTCGCCGATTCACTAAAAAGTGCTGTGTAACCCATATGTAACCAACGCGATCTCAATCAATTTTTTGTGAGGAGTTTGCTATGGCTGGAGTCTTCCGTGCACGGGAGATTGAAATACCGGAGGACTACTCAGCTAACGATCGACTAGGCCGGCGTGAGCAAGTTGAGAGTCTCGCGGCGCTGGTGGAGCACATCGGATCGCCTATGGTGATCGGTGTCGATGCGCCATGGGGCACAGGGAAAACAACCTTTGTAAAAATGCTGCAGTCGCAACTGCGGTTACAAGACGTGCCCACGATTTACTTCAACGCCTGGGAAAGCGACTTCGCAAACGATCCACTGGTGGCCTTCATAGGCGAGATTGACTCAGAGGTCGGCGCATTCATTGATGGCGACGCGGGTAGAGAGAAGGCCTGGAAAAAAATTCGCGATCTGTCTGGCAAGGTCGCTCGTCACGCTATACCCGCCGCACTCAAGCTTGCGACGTACGGCATCCTTGATAAGGATGCAATTGCCGAGGACGTGTTGGCCGATGGACTTGCTGGTCTGAGTCTGGATCTTGTTGCGGAGTATCAATCATCGAAGCAAGCGGTCTTGACGTTCAGAGAGAATGTGGAAAAGGTGCTAGCTGGGCGGAACGATGGTCCCAGTCACCTGGTAGTTATCATAGATGAGCTCGATAGGTGCCGACCCACTTTCTCCATCGAGCTCCTGGAGCGCGTTAAGCATCTTTTTGGAGTGTCGGGCGTTGTGTTCATCGTTGCCATCGACCGCGAACAGCTCGGCCACAGCATAAGAGCGGTTTACGGGGAGGGCTTTGACGCGCAAACCTACCTTCGCAGATTCGTCGACATTTCTTACCGTTTGCAGACAGCTGATCTCTCGTCCTTCCATGAAGGGCTCTTTGAGCAATTCGGTCTCGATGAGATTTTCGTTGAACGGGCAAAGCAGCGCACTTTCCAACATGAAAGGCAACACGTATCGATCCTCCTAAGTACCTTTGTTCAGTTCTGGGAGCTGACATTGCGGGACGTGGAGCAACTTGTGGCGCAGTTGAATATCGTGATCCGGACCGCCGAGGACAACACATTCCTATATCCGCCGATTACCCTCTTTCTGTTGCTACTGCGAGTTGTTGATCCAAAGCTCTACAGGTCTTACCTTGATTCGAAGCAAGACCCGATGATCGTGCTGAACTATCTCAATGAAAAATTCGAAGGGAGCTGGGACCGTCCTGACTGTCTGGCGTGGGTCGAAGGCGCATTCCTTGATGCCTACACGAATGAGACTTTTGATGCAGCGCGACACGAGCGGGAAAGACGGCTTGCAATAGCGAACGATGCAAACGGCGATGCGACGAGTCGTGAGTACAACCGTCGCGTATGCCGGTGCGCGGCCCAGCCCATCGGAAGCCAGACTCCGCAAACGGACCCGATCATAATTGATCACCTAATTGCAAGAATCGAGTTCTTAGAGCGTATCGACGTAGAGCGCGGATGACGATGCAAACGGCGACGCCTGGTCTGCTTCAGGAAGCGAATAGGGTGAATCGTCTGGTACGGGCACCGAGGAGCAGACGGCAGGAAGCTCAGCGAGCAGCGTTTTAGCTTAGTGTCACGCATCGGTGTCAGGAACATCCGAATCGGCCAC
>JBCCKZ010000956.1:0-1715 GCA_039027135.1 Planctomycetota bacterium | reverse complement strand
GATCAGCATTGAAGCCATTCGTGAAAGCGTTGAACAGTGTCGCCGTGCAAAGCGACTCCACGCAGTCTTTGGCGCTGAATCACATCAGTTCCTATTGAACTCCCCGCTTAGCCCGTCTGAGGTCGCGCGATTTGAGTTTGAGCACAAGATCAAACTGCCGGAGGGATACCGACGCTTTCTCACGGAAGTTGGCAATGGTGGTGCTGGTCCGTTTTATGGCGTTTTTAAACTTGGAGAGATGGATGACTCCTTCACGCACAGGCGATGGAAACAAAACGATGGTTTCATCGGTGAGCTCAGCGAGCCGTTTCCACATACCGAGCGTTGGAATGACCTTCCGCCGTGCCCAGTCGACGGGCAAAACGAAGACGCTACGGAAGCATTTGATGACACTTACTGGAGCTCGGAAAACGTTCATGGGGCGATTCCCATCTGCCATCAAGGATGTGCCTACCGGAACTGGTTGATCGTGACGGGACCTGAAGCTGGCAACGTTTGGGAAGACCTTCGCGTTGATCACGAAGGACTGAAGCCGGTGGAATTGAGTAATGGTCGTCGCGCGGGTTTTCTAGAATGGTACGACGCTTGGCTCTGCGAGGCATTGGCCAAGCTTGAAAGCTCTAACTGACACCGACCGAAATGGAGAAAGAGCAGCCGGATGGGACCTCGTGCCGTGATGCTCAGTGTTTGCGGGATTTCGGAAATAGAATGAAAGACGAACCTTACGCTCCACCGACCGATTCAGCGGCTCCTGCAATCCAAAATGTCGCAGGATGGGTTTACGAAATACATTTCTTCGCTTCGTCTTGATGCGTGTTATTCGTTACGGCGACAAATGCGTTGTCGAGCAGTATCGCGATAAAAGGGTCCGTTCGGACGCGTAGGTCGTTTAAAAAGAGGCTATGCGAGACTTGAATCCATACGACGCTCTATCGGCATCGATCGAGCATTCCGATTGCGAATCGCAGCGTATGAGTCGTCCCTCCACGGCGGGCCTGACATTCGCGACAATACTGCTGTCGTTTTTGCTTTCGATGATCTGTGGTGGTGTTGGACTGATCGCTGGCGTACTTGCAGGGTTCTATGCTGGACTTGGCATGTTTGATGACGCGGGCGATTTTACATCCATGTTTGTCATGCCATGTGTTCTTCTGGGCGGAGTGGCGGGCATGGCTGTTGGTGCCGGCTTTGGTGCGCTTGTTGGATGGTTGTTCGGCGAAGCTGCTCGGCAAGACGGAGCAGGCTAGGCTTGTTTATCTCTGAAAGAGGTGTAGGTCTGAAGTCACAGATTCAACGTAACGCTCGACTGATCGCAGAGCTTCACCAGCGTGTTCATGAAACGGTTCGTGAGCGAGACGTTAGCGCTTCTCGCCGAAAGGCGTGGGTGGACGCCTGTTCGGAATTCCAAGCTCGTTACGATACGCTTGCATTTATAGGAGGCGTTTCGACAGCTCGTGATCGGATTCGCTCGGGAGATGCCATGGCGATCGAATATGCGCTCTGCTTCATTGAAGTTCGTCCGTACTTTTTTCGTTCCGGTTACATGTACAAGGATTTCCTTCGTGTACTCCGAAACATCGAATTGTCGCCGCAGCAGAGGGTCCGATACGAGCGTGTTTCTGAAGCCTATGCAGAGTACAGACGAAGTCGCCGACACCCGCAGGCTGACAGATAGAGTCACTCCTTGCTACGGAAGCTGTAAGCTGACGTTTGAG
>JBCCKZ010000955.1:0-1733 GCA_039027135.1 Planctomycetota bacterium | reverse complement strand
GGCGGCAGGTTGTGGTCAATCGTTGCAGAAGCATCTCGAATTGCCATGCCTTGCTTCGTGATGATCGAGGAATTGCGGTTAGCACTGAACTCTTGGCAATCGCAACCATTGCAGTGCTTGGAATACTGGTAGCTTTGGCTACCGTTCGGGATGCAGTCGTCAATGAATATATGGACCTGCAAGGGGGAGTGCAAAACAACGTCCAGTCATATTCCGTCAGTGGAGTAACAAATTTATCGGCAACTACTTCGGGTATGAACTTTTACGATCGGACCGATGATCCTTTTTCGCAAGAAGATGTCACTGGTCAAGCATACGGCGAAGCAAATTTCGCTGTGGCACCTGTTGATGAAGCACTGGTCATCTCCAGTAATGATCTTGTCGTTGAATTGCTCTTTGACGGAAACGGAAATGACACGTCTCCCTATGGCGGATCAAATAACGCCAGTCTACGCGGCGGTGCAAGCATCGTTAATGGTCAGCTCGTGCTCGATGGAGTGAACGATTCGGCAAGAATTGCAAACTCGGACGACATCAATACGGGCGGACCGTTTCCACAAAGAACGATCCATGTCGAATTTACGCCTGCTGATGTAATGTCTCGCCAATTGGTCTATGAAGAAGGTGGAACAATTCGCGGGCTAAATATCTACATCGATTCGGGTCAGCTATATTTCGGTGGCTATAACATCCCAGAGACTGGATACCAGCCAACGTTTCTGTCGACTCCAATTGCCGCTGGGCAAAAGTTTCAGGCGACAATCGTTCTTGATGGTGGGCCTTCAGTTACAGCGAATGCGTTCTCTGCATTTGCTAACGGAGCTTTGGTCGGTAGAACTGCCGGATCGCAGCTTTTCGCACATGGCGATGGAACTGGGGTAGGTGCCGTTAATGGAGCAACCGTCTTTCACGACGGTTCGAGTCGCGCTTCGAGCAACTTTGGCGGAACCGTAGATCGCGTGATCCTCTACAACCGAGCCTTGAATGACGTAGAAGTCAGCGGACTTTAGAACTTCTCAAATGGGCGAACGGGCTGGCGAGATAAATCGGCACCAGCCCGAACGGCGAGAATTTCCTGCTATGACTTACGACGCCGAACGAAGCCTAAGCCCAACAGCGAAATAAGCAGTGCTGACGACGGTTCTGGGACAGCTGAGATTCCTCTGATCGAAGCATCTCCAACATCGGCTCCAGTCAAATCCTGTGTTGCAAGACTGTTGTCTGTCAGGAAAGTCGCGAACTCGTTTGAGACCAATAAGTCTGAATCGATCGCCAAACTCGATACTTCTGCGGTGACAGATGGGTTGGCGGCAACATCGAATAAAATAGCGCCAATCCCTGTCGTGCTTTCTACGAAGAATCCACTGTTGGTTGCAGATACGCGATCGTTATCAAAACCGATAGTGAAGTTTCCAACTTCAACAGTATCGTTGTTGAAAAATACCGAGCCTGTGTGTTCAATGGTTCCAGCGAATGGAGCAAGGCTGGATGGCGTGTAAGAAAATGTCGTTGGCAGCGAAGCTGCGCCTCTCCCATTGATTCCAAAAATCGCCGCACCCTCTGGAGTCGTTCCGACATCGTCGCTGACGCCTGAGAAATCTAGCGATGCTGCTGAGGACAGTGTGTCGGTATCCAAAAGGACGGTCGTATCGCCGCCGATGACAAATGTAGTTTGAGCGTGCGCGTAACTGTTCAGGACGAATAGCATTGCGACAGAAAAGGTAAGAATGCTT
>JBCCKZ010000954.1:0-1741 GCA_039027135.1 Planctomycetota bacterium | reverse complement strand
TGCCAAGACCCGGTATGCCGTATCGTTCCCACGTCTTTAACGTATTGTCCAGAACGATTGGAAACGGAATCTTTTTGCCGTTCCAAACGTTTGTTTCGATCGGCAGAAGCGCACGGTCGAGTTGTGACATGCTGCCAATCTCACCGGAGAAGTCGATGCAAATGCCGATGATCTCAAACTTCTCCCGATCGTTCGAATTTCTTTCGTAGAATTCCATCATCTTCGGCAGGTTGCGACCAAGGCAAGGTGCACAACTCATGCCCCAAAAATCAAGAAGGACCCACTTACCCTGGAGAGAATTCAAATTTCTTTGATGATCAATGCCGCGTCCATCAACGGAATGCCAATCGGGTGCAACTTCACCGTAATGCTCGGTAAAATCCCTCCACCGATTCGTTTTTTTTGCTTCGCCTTCCAGGACTGCGCGAGATGGTGGGGCAGTTGAAAGGTCGAGTTTGCCGATATCGAGCTTGGCCGTTGAACCTTTTACTGAAAAGCGTGGAGCCGGGTGAACGCGAAGGTCGATGATGTCGGCCGCCGAATCGGAAACACCATAAGCATCGAGTCGATATGCGCCCGGAGGTAGTCTTACCTCAAACCGACGATCGAATGATCCACAGGAAATCATTCGATTGTTCGCGAGCGGTCTGGTCACATCCGCTGGAAGTTCGACGTACGAATGGGTCCAGTCAACTGCATCTCCTTTGACTGAGGTTTGAAATTCTCCGGTGACGGTGACCAAACGAGTCAGCCGCATGACAAGCGGGGAGACGTCGTCGGAACTTTCGGGTATCTCACAGATGCATCCGTGTGTGCGTTCTGCGTTCATCGCGAATAGTGCGCGATCCCTCCAGCTTATCGAGGCTGAAAAGGTTCCATCACCTCTCGTTTCCGTTGCATTGATCGGTTCCATTTGACCAAGCCGTCCCCAGTACTCCCGCAACTGTGCCTCATCCTGGAGATCAAACGGTGTACCGTCTGGCTTTTTCATGTTTCCGTTCGCACGCCATAGAGTCGCGACGGATGCGTGAGCTACAGCCTTGCCTTCGGAATCGACGACGGTCCCCAAAATCGAGCGCTGCTGTGTAAGTGCCACCTGGGCACACACGGAAAGCAGAGCGACCAATGCAAAAAGACGTCTCATCTTCACGCTCGGGTTTAAAGGTGATGATCTGCACGAAGCTGAATCCTGAGTCACCTTCTCAAAGGTACTAGCTTGCAGCATTCGCCGCAAGCAAATATCCAGTCTCTTGATCGATGGATGCTCGGATGACGGCACCGCGTTGGTTGATGGCGGAGTGACACTATTAGCGAACTCCCCGGGTTGAGCACGAAGCTTCTGTTGCCTGCGCAGAAAGCCGACCTTGAACGAACGGCAGCGATGCTATTCCCAGATGTTTTGATGCGAAGCCGATTGAATTGGTCATCAACGCGATATAAGAGCGACGCAACCGGTGAGAGCAAGAGAACACACGGAGAGCGAGTCTTGAGTAATGGAAGCAATGATTAATGACTTCTTGTTTCAATCCTTGACAACCTTTCACAGCCATCGCCGAATCCTACGCGAACTGCTTGAATGACAGCGACTGTGCGATCGCTTTCGTCAACGAAACCGTAGGCGATGCTCCGCATATCAACCCTAAACCTTTCACGCCGAACGTGACCTACGAAGACTCACTCATCGTGTCGCCAGATTTGTATCCTTTTTCGAGCAACCAGACGGCGTAGAACGCTGTGACGG
>JBCCKZ010000953.1:0-1747 GCA_039027135.1 Planctomycetota bacterium | reverse complement strand
GTCACCACGAAGAAGATGGAATCGCCGACTTCTATCGCGTGCTGAAGGAAGAGCTAACGCAAAGTTGCTGCGATATTTCGCATGAAATTATCTTTGTTGATGACGGAAGCCGCGATGGAACACTCGAGCAGCTCAAGTTGATAGCAAAGTCAGATACAAGTGTTTCTGTCTTCTCACTTTCACGAAATCAAGGGCACCAAACAGCCCTGACTGTTGGACTTGAGCATGCTGATTGCGATGCCGTCATCATGATGGACTCGGACTTGCAGCATCCACCGAGCCTAGTGCCACAAATGATAGCTTTATGGAAGCAAGGCAACGACGCGGTACTGGCTGTTCGGCAACAAACGAAAGATGCATCAGGCCTTAAGAAGTTCACTTCGAACGCCTTTTATCAGTTCTTCAATCTGCTCAGTGACGTGAAGCTGACGCCTGGCGCTGCGGACTTTTGCCTTCTTTCTAAGCCCATTCTTGAACAGCTTCTGTCGATGCCAGAGAAAAGGCGTTTTCTGCGCGGCATGATTGCTTGGTTGAATCCAAAGACTGCACAGATCCCGTACGTTGCACCGGGCCGATTCGCCGGCCAGTCGTCTTACAACCTGTCCAAAATGCTTAAGTGAGCACTCGATGCTACTGTGTCGTTCTCAACGCGTCCGATCAGGTTGGCAACTAAGGCGGGGGCAATTTGTGTCGGCTCTGGTGGAGCCTATCTCGGATATATCCTCATTCGTGCCATTACCTTGGGCGACCTTGCCCCAGGGTGGGCATCGATACTAGGTACTGTCGTAGTCCTGGGTGGTTTTCAGTTGCTTTCGATCGGATTGATTGGCGAATACGTCGCACAAATATTCGAAGAAGTAAAAGGTCGCCCGAAATATGTCTTGAAGTACTCGAGCAGACAAATGCATCAGCTAGATTCCACGATTCGTGTTGGCGGCTCTGGTGTATCGAGAAGTAGCGCCGAAAATTTCATGGAAGTTAGGAAAGCATCGTGAGTTCAAACAATCGTATCGTTACGGATGCAGAGCTTTGTCATGAACGTTTGGGGGACCAGTTTGCGTCAGCGCTTTCTGACTATGACACATCGAGGCGCGTTGAAATTCTGATCGATGACTTCCTTGCGAGTCTCGCGACGCCGGAAGCGAAGGCACTCGACGTTGGCTGTGGGCTGGGCTTTTTTAGTGAAGCACTTCACAGGCGCGGCGTAGATGTGCTAGCCAGCGACTTGGGATCCAACTTAGTACAACGCACGAAGGAGCGAGTTGGGTGTGAGGCGGTCGTAGCTGACGCCTTGTCTTTGTCAAAGGAGATGGGTGAAAATCAGTTTGACATCGTGATCTCATCGGAGTGCATCGAGCACACTCCGGATCCCGGACTTGCGATCAGCGAGATGGCGAAGGTATTGAAGCCGGGTGGATACCTGTCGCTTAGCACGCCGAATTTGCCGTGGCAGCCAATCGTTCGGATGGCAACGCGAATGAAACTTCGTCCGTTCAATGGGAACGAAAACTTCACATCGTGGGGATCGATGCGTCGGATTTTGAACGCATGTGATCTGGAGATTGTTCGCGAGTACGGGCTGCATCCGTTCCCGTTTCAGCTCGGAATGAACCAGCTGTCAAGATGGATCGAAGCAAGGGCACAGTTCGCGAGAGCTGGAATGATCAACGTATGCGTGCTGGCGAGAAAGAAGGATAAGGCGACAGACTCCAACAATCATGATCAAGGACGTTCCCATGAAAACGCT
>JBCCKZ010000952.1:0-1772 GCA_039027135.1 Planctomycetota bacterium | reverse complement strand
GTTCCCGCTGACATGCCGATTATCAACCAAGATCAAAACAAAATCGGCCAGATCCTCAATAACCTGCTATCCAACGCCATCAAGTTCACGCCCGAAGGCGGCGTGATTCGCGTTTCAGCCCAGGCGGTACCGAGGAATCGATTTGAAATTCAGGTCAGCGATACCGGGGTTGGGATTGCGGAAGAGGACCAATCAGTGGTCTTTGAGAAGTTCCGACAGAGCGGCCAAATGCTTGATGGTGATGGGCTGACGCGTGAGTATGCAGGGACTGGGTTGGGGCTTTCAATCGTGAAAGAGCTTGTCAAGCTACTTGGCGGAGAGATTCGATTTGAAAGTGAGCTTGGAAGTGGAACGACGTTTTATGTCACGTTGCCCTTGCAAGTTCCCATCGCCGCGCGATCGATGGCTTTCGCTTCCTAAATCGGCCTACTGCAAAATCCAGCTCCATGGCATTGTGAGTTGCCCATCAATTGGCTTCTCGCGACGAGTCATTGCGTGAAGCAAGCTCTCGAAGAATCACTGGATCGATGGCCTCGTCGATGAACCGGGTTTCGCCACTCCCAAAGAGCGTGTTCAGCCCAGCAACATGATCGCTCAGCAATCCACCCACGTACCGAGGTGATATTGCAGGGTCATCTTCGGGCGGCTTTTGGTTGAGGCGGTGCCCGGTGTTCCGTAGTGTGCACCGCGTTCCCGATAGCCAACCAAGATCAGGCGGTAGGTCCGCTAGTTTTTCACCCAGAAATAGCGTGTGATTGAGCCCATCGACGATGTCGTCGCGATGGATTGTTGAATTTAGGAAGAAGACCCCATCATTGTATTGATCAATGGGGGTCTCGACCGATGAGTGAATCGCGGCATAACAAGATGTGACATCTGAGATCATCGATGCTGACGGGCAAATGAACTTGACGATCCTCGCTTCTCGTGGAAGGTCGTTGTTGGAGTGATAAATCGATACGTCTCGATCAATTTGTTGCCATAAGCCACTAGCATTGAGATTGGGAAGAATCCCTTCGATCCAATTGTGGTGGTATCCATCAGCCACAGATAAGACAGGTCCGGTTGAGTTGACGACTCCACTCGGAAAGCGTTCGTGAGTGGCCGCATAATTCTCCAGTGCCAGGTGGAGCTGCTGAAGATTGAAGCGGCAGTTGGAGAGTCGAGTCGACGCGCGCATTCGTGCGAGTGCCGGCAGCATGATCGCCATCATGATGAATAGTAAAATGGCGACGACGATGACTTCGCCTGCCGTTAAGCCTCGCGTATTTGAGATATTTCGAACATGGTTTGCATGGCGTTTTCGAACCATATACCCTCCGAGTTCATCTTCAGTCTGGTTTGCCCGACGACTATACGAGGCTAGCAAACACACGCTGGATCAGCCATCGGCCATGGATAACCCGTATCAGCCACCGACAAAACCAGATTTCAAGCCGGCTGAGGGCGAAGCCTCGTGGCTTTCGAAGAAGCTCCAGTTGATTGTGCTGATCCTTGCCTCATGGGCGACTATAGGATTCGTGCTTGTTGCCGTTTTGCTGACTCTGCAAGCCATAGACTTCTTGACGCAGCCACGATTCTTGAGCGATCGGGAAACTCGGATGGCGCTTGGACGTGCTACCGCCGTGTTGGCATTCGCAGCCGTGTTGGCGCTTGGCCTAAATATTTTCGCAATCATCTTCGCTAGGCGTCGTAGGACCGTCACCGCACTTTGTTTGTTCTTGCTTTCGTTTGTTGTGGTGATTGCGGCCGGAGAATGGTTGCGATACTAG
>JBCCKZ010000951.1:0-1774 GCA_039027135.1 Planctomycetota bacterium | reverse complement strand
TTTAATAACCGCTGGGCGACGACTGTGTTCGCGGTCAACGTTGGACGCCTCAATGACCTGTTCGATGATGGCTCCGAAGTGACCCTCGAGTTGATGGTTGAGAAAAACGTCGCCAAGGGAAATTACGACGAGGTCAAAATCCTTGGTGATGGTGAGCTGACAAAGAAGTTAACCGTCTCGGCTCATCGGTTTAGTAAGTCAGCCGAAGAGAAGATCACCGCCGCCGGTGGCACGATCAATAAGGTCATCGCCAAGCGAACCCCTGCTGAACGCGTTGAAGCGTTGAAGGCCGAGAAGAAAGCCTAGTCTTCTTTTTGCCATTGATCACGCTCGTCGAGCCATCGGGCGAAGGCGAGGTCATCACGCAAGCGAGCTTTGTTTTCGTCACCATCTCGTAGCCTTTCACGCACGTGCCGGTTGTTGTCGCTTGAGCCGAAAACTGAGGACCAGGCGGCATCGAATAGCGAGTCGGCGATTCCATCAAAGATCCTGTCGGTGAGCGAATCCTTTTCCTCCAGCGTTGGGTCTTGCCCGTCAGAGATGTTGCGTGAGGGTGGTTCGCCGATGTTGCTAGCGTTTTTGATCGAAGCTGTTCCGCCGGTGGGGTCGTAGCTAACCATTTGAAGGATTGCTTCCGTATCTTGGTTCAGCCGCCGTGATTTCGCTGAACGGCAACCGCCTGGCAGAAAAAGGACTGTCGCCAGGGCGAAGCGAACGATTGTGGGATGATGGTGATTCATGCGCACGGGAGTTGATCCGAGACTGGTTAATGCGTTAGCAGATCCAGTTGGGAATCCACCACCCCAATCTCATTCAATCCCGTACGAACGTAGCCTGTCTCGCAGTGTTGCCCGATGGAGTCCAAGCCACTGGGCGGCCTGGGCACGATTGCCGTCGGTGTGCTTTAGGATCTGCTTGAATAGCTCCGACTCAAAGGCTGCGAGAAATTCGGGTTGGAGGCTTCCATGGATCGAACGGTCTTCAAGTTTTTCCCGTGTCCAAGTTTCGACGGCGTCACTAATAGACTTTTCAATGGACGGCCTTTCGCTTGAGCGGCCCGGTTGAGAAGGTGGGAAGTCTTCGATGGTGAGTTTTCGGCCTCTGGCAACAATAGCGGCATGCTCTGTTGCATTGCGTAGTTCTCTTGCATTGCCATGCCAAGGTCGCTCTTTCAATTCATCCATCAGCTCATCGGATATGGAGGGGTCCACCGGGATATGCGCCGAAACTCTGCTTAGAAAGTGAGAGCACAACAAAGGAATGTCATCCTTCCTTTCGCTTAGAGTTGGGAGGTGGATTAGCATTCCCGAGAGTCGGTGATAAAGGTCTTCGCGAAACTCACCTTTAAGCACAGCTTGACGAAGATCTCGATTCGTTGACGCTAGGATTCGAACGCTGGCTTTACGGGCTTCCAAATCGCCAACGCGACTGAAGGACTGCTGCTCGAGTACTCGAAGAAGCTTGACCTGAAGGAACAGCGGCAAGTCACCGATCTCATCAAGTAGCAGTGTTCCTCCGTCGGCCCGTTCAAAGTAACCAACGTGGTTACTATCACTTTGGTTGAAGATTCCTTGATTGGCTCCAAACAACTGACTCTCGAGCGAGTCAGGGTTTAAGGCAGCTGGTGAAACGACCAGGTATGGAGTGCTTCTCTCTGAAGAATGCCTGGCAATGGCTTGCGCGACGAGTTCTTTGCCTGTCCCCGTTTCACCGGTGATTAGGACCGGCAAGTCGCTGTCTGCGACGACGGCGATTTGTTTAAAGACCTGTTGCA
>JBCCKZ010000950.1:0-1778 GCA_039027135.1 Planctomycetota bacterium | reverse complement strand
CTCCGCACAACCGAGCGTGCCGCCAAGCCAGACCTGCGAGGCGTTGCGCACACGATCCGACATGTAGATCGCGCGGTACTCCTTCAGCTGAAGCCCACCCTCGTGTGTCGTCTGGATCAGGCGGTTATAGGTCGATGCGATCAGATCCTGCGTCGTCGGGTCGTCGAGCAGGTCGCCGGCGAGCTGCTTGGTCGAGAACTGGTCGAATGGCAGGTTTTCGTTCAGCGCATCGATGACCCAGTCGCGAAATCGATGGCTACCTTTGATGACGCGTTCTTTGCCCGCAGTCGCGTAGCCAATTGTGTCCGCGTAGCGAGCAAGGTCGAGCCAGTGTCGTCCAAAGCGCTCGCCGAAAGCAGGCGAAGCGATCAAGTCATCAACTAGCCGCTCGTAGTTGTCTGGTTGGGAAGCATTTACGAACTTGTCAATTTGGTCTCGCGTAGGAGGCAAGCCAGAAAGGTCGTGATAGAGACGTCTGATTAAAGACTCATCGCTCGCAAGCTGATTAAATCGAATGCCTCTGGCGTGTGCAGTCTCGGCGGCGAGGTCATCGAGGATGTCGTGTGAAGAATCAACGTGTTGCTCGGGCGGGGCAGCTAGCTTGGGAACGTTGTAAGCCCAATGTTCCATTGGATCACGCTGGAGCGGGCTGGCGGGAGCCGCGGATTCATTCGATTCGGTTCTTGGATCTGGAGCTCCGAGCTCCAACCAATGTCCGATGGCTGCGATCGATTCGTCATCCAATCGGCCTTCGGGTGGCATCTGAATGTCACCATCATATTGAATGACTTCAAGCAGTAAGCTTTCGTCCGGTGCATCCCGGTTGATCGCCGGTCCCGCCGCACCGCCGCGACTTATCGCCGCCGCAGTGTCGATTCGAAAGTCGCCGCTCGATTCACCCGACTGTGCGCTATGGCACTCGTAACAGTGCTCTATCAATAGCGGGCGGATTTTCGCTTCAAAGAAAGCAATGTCCTTGGAAGTGGTATCCGCAAATGCGACCGAGCATTGATTCAAAGAGCAGGGCAGCACCAAGCAGATTACCACAAATGCAGGAATCAACGCCCTACGAAGCGCTACATCGTTTGGGCAACGCGGACACTTACGAAACAGTTTCCGAACGAATGCGAACATGTCGTCAATCGATTCAATCAGTCAGCTGACATCGACCGTTGTGATTCACGGAGATAACGCTGAGAGGAGGTGGGATGGCGTGGGCGGGGACCGGTTTTCAAAACTGAGTACAGCGTTCCGCCTTTACTACGTTTAACAACGTTATAAAGAACTGCACTTCATTGCTTCTTCTTATGCGGCTCTGAAGTGCAAGCCTGGACGGTGATGGCAGCTTATAGGCTGTGCACCGGCGAGGAAGAGTTGAGCAATCAATTGAACCGGAACCGCTAGTATAACTGTTCGACCAAGAAATTTCACGGGTGACTGTTCGAGGCTTACTGAATTCGATTGGCGTTTTCCGGCGCCCGTCCCGTCCTGATTAGGGGAGCATGCTCGGCCATAGGTGTTTTCAAGGTGTCGCTGAGCTTTGAACCAGTGAGGCCGTTTTGCACGTTCTGGCGCGGTGTTTGCTTCCTGGCGATTTCACCAGAATGAAGTTTGTTCGCGAACCGCTTGCGAGCCTCCGATGTCTGGTATTTGAGTCAAAGGATTAGCTCAGCCGCACACGATTGGGAATCGAAAGATGGGACTTTGGTGGAATACGGAACTTGAAGCTCAGCGATTTAGCGATATCGCAACCGGTTTTTTTCAGTACCGACAAAGCG
>JBCCKZ010000949.1:0-1786 GCA_039027135.1 Planctomycetota bacterium | reverse complement strand
TTTTCTACTCGAGCCTTTCAACTGATTCGGACCAAACGTGTCACACCAAATTTCGCACAACAGTTGACGGGCGAAGTGGACATGGCAATAGTGTTTGCATCTGTCGGCTGTCGTGTTGGCTTAGAAACTTTCACGACTTGATTACTCGCACTGTCCTCGCGAGTGGTGACAACGGCCAATGAATCACCTCTTGATGAAATAGGAATTTGCCAGCCCGGCGATGCGTCATTTGACGCGAAGCGATGATCCGGCATAGGCCGGGGAGTAATGCTCACTTGGGTCGGAGTGATTCCCGACTTTCTAAGCGTGTCGCCGGGCTGGCGAGTGCGCGTACCGAACCGGTGCGTGGAAAGGGTCATTCCCATGACCAAACGAAACTTCGACAAGTACTCTGAAGGCCGGCTTGTCCAAGCCCGTCGCCTATTCGCGGTGGCGGCCATTCTTGCTGGTGCCCGAACAGGCTTTCTAAGCGTCGACAACGTGACGGAAAAGCTACGCGAGCAATCTGGTGAAACGTGGTGTAGCCGCACCATCAGTCGCGACTTGAACGCCCTGGACACGCTAGGCGTTGTTGAAAGGTCTGGTGAAACGATGTCAACCGGAAGGGCACGGCGGTTCAAGTGGCTAGGTCATTCCGAGCACATGACACGCATCGTGCTGCAGAAAGCCGAGACACTGCGCCCAGGAGTCGAGTCGTCGGCACTCGATGCGATGCTCAAGAATCTTCCACCAGCATGGGAGATGAACGCAGATCGGCATCGTGTTGCCACTCATGCGGCAAGGCTGATTGCACTGGCCGAAATGGAAGACCGTGAAGTGCTTAACTGCCAACTGGTCTATCGGCTCGGTGAAGGCTGGACGCTTCAGAGAACGGACATACCGGTGTCTGCATTCGATAAAGCAACGCCCATCACCACGCTTGCCAGAAGACATGCTGACCAAGCCGTCGTTGACGTGGCCTAAATGTTGCCAATTGGCACCACTTTCAAATCCAACTTCCAAGAGAAAGACCAATGACAAAGAAGACAAACAAGATCCGACGAGAGGCCATCGAAGCAGTGGCGGTTCAAACACACTCGATGCTGACCGAAGCGAGAAGACAACAGGACAACGGCAATTGGTCGATCGGCTTTATCCTCGCTCGCCAGTGTTGGTTCATGTCGGTCTACGTGGCCCACAAGAGAAGCTTAACAACCAATCGAAAGATGGCGGTCAACCTCAGCACCGGTGGAGCGATTCGGACGATGCATTCACTCGACCACATCACCAGCGACAAGTTCGACCAGCTGAAAGATGCTGATCGTATCGCGGTGATGGGAACGGATGCACCAAACGAAGGCCGACATCTCATCGACCAGGGGTTGTGGCTGTTAGAGAGCACTGAGGCAGCATCGGTAACGAGAAGACGCGAGCAGGCCGCACAGGGGCCGAGAAGAAGACTTGGGCCGCGATCACTCGCGACGGCGGCGAGCGGGCTTCTGACGCTTGGTAGCTCGTCCTGATTGAGCATTGTTCCCGGCGGGCTGGTTGCTTTGGTTTGAGACTCCTGAGCAGCTGGCCCGTTGGTTCTTTTCGCGGTGATCCCGATGCGTGATTCGGGATCGGTGGCAGTGGCCGGATCACTGCATATGAGCGCCGCTAAAAACTCCGTGTCTCAGGCGAATTCTGAGCAAAAGCACGGCGGTTTTGGTGCGGTTTAGCGCCGGTCTGTTTGTTGCCAATTGGCAACATTTCGGCTGGCAACAACTTGAACAAAGACGCTGGGACGGGAAGCGAACCTGTCACC
>JBCCKZ010000948.1:0-1799 GCA_039027135.1 Planctomycetota bacterium | reverse complement strand
GTGCTCGTGCCGGTTGTGCTCAGCATGGTGTTCGAACTATCGCGAAAGTCACAAACCCAATCAATGACGGCAAAGATGGAAACGAAAGCAGCGTAAAGAATCTGGGAATGGCTGTAAGCCCGCGCGAAGACATCCGTACTCTAATTCATTGATGCCGCCAACACCTCAACCCAGCTCGAGATTTCAAATGCAAAACCGACACAAACTCGCGATCCTGAACATGCTGGGTGCTTACCCAACGATCGTCACGTTACTCGCTATCCTCGGACCACTGATGGGCGACACGCCGATGCCGATCAAAGCCGCCGTACTGGTTCCCCTGATGGTCGGTCTGCTCACCTACGTCGTCATGCCAATCATCATAGGACGCTTTGCTGGCTGGCTTCGTGACGGTTCATCACGTCGGAATTTGCTAGCCACCGCCGGAATGCTCGCCATCATTCCGATCCCTTCGATACTGGCTGACGAAATCACGACGCAGCCGAAGCAAACAGCGACCGCTTCGGCACTCGACGGGATGATGGTCGATCACGTGATGATCAACGTCAGTGACTTCGAGCGGAGCGTGAAGTGGTACGGCGAAAAGCTCGGCTTCAAAGAAACGGTTCGCTGGACCGTCGATGGCCTCTACGACACCGACCTGGCTTACCTACGGCGTGGGAACTTCCTAATCGAACTCGTGTCAAGCCCAACCACCGACGCTACCACGAGCCTACCGCCAGCGACTGACTTCTCAACGCACTTCGCCCAACGAGGCATCACGCACCTCTGCTTTAAAGTGCGCGACGTTGACGCCACCCTCACCGAACTCAACAAGAAGGGAATTCCAACTTTCTCGCCCGCGATCGACTTCCCCGCACTGAACGTGCGTGTTGGCTTCATCCAAGACCCAGATGGCAACGTGATCGAATTCAAAGGCCCAACAACTGGGAACAATGTCGTTGGTGGCAACGTGGTCTGGGCGAGGAGAAACTAAGACTGAAGCAGCCATCCACGATTAGCACGAATCAAACCGCGCACAGCATTCGTTTGATCGGTCAAATTCGTGGACAAAAAGAATAAAGAAGCTCATGAAACGCGACGTCATCAATTCACCCGATGGCATCTAAGCGATTCACTTCAAATAAACGCCAGAACCTAAGATCGAACTCGGCGAATTGACCAATGCCGTGAGAGCCGCGTCGCCAAACTATCGCGATCGCGACGTCGCGGCCGGCGGCTGTCTTCGCAACGACACTCAGCCCGTCGTTCCGCTATCGAACGGCGCAGATAAGGTGATTGATATCGGCGACGCCGCGGACCGCGATTTCCGCAGCAGATCTGGCATCACGACTAACTCCGGCGCATTTCTCGGCTCGTCTCACTCCGACAATATGCCGCTGTTGCGCGCTAGAGGAAAACCAACTTCCAGAATCTCAGTCGCGACGCTCATCGCGTAGCTGGCCGATCTTTGGCTGCGACACAACATCAAGATATCCTCAGCATACCGAAAGATTCGGTATCCATGAGGAATCATCTCGTGATTGAAACGAGAGCCACAGTTGCCAGCTTTTACGGGCGGTGATTTGTTCGCTACCACGGGTTCATCCCATCTCTGACACACATCGTTCTCGTCCTAAGCGTTGACTCTTGAAAGCGGTCTACCTGCTTTTCACGCTTCACCCACGGGGGAGCTAACGCGGCGACCGAAGATGCCAGATCTCTCCAACTGCATTGCTGACTCCCAGATCGTGACGTCCCCGGTCGCGACTAAAAAAACACCGAGTCTGCGAATGGCATACTCGGTGCGTTTGTTTTCT
>JBCCKZ010000947.1:0-1807 GCA_039027135.1 Planctomycetota bacterium | reverse complement strand
GTGGGACCGATATCGAAATCCGCGGTGGATCGACGGTAGAGCTGGGTCCATCGAATGTTACGGCAAACAGAATTCGCATTCTCGACAACAGCGTTGTCAGTATTGAATCAGCACTCTTCGGCTCTCAGGCAACGTCTGTCTGGAATTCTGGGATTCTTATTGATCGCGGAAGCGTGCTGCGCTTGAACATCGAAGACTCACCGACGGATGTCGCTTTCACGCAGTCGGGAAACGTCGAAGTGAGCCTCACAAGCTCACTTGAGTTGTTTGGCGCTAACAGTAACTCTGTTGGCTTCCCAAACACGATGAAACTCGGTGTCGGTACTAGCGACGAGCTGTTCGTCGGCCTCAGGTCTTCTGTCGTAGCCAACGGAGCGACCATCGCCTCCGATACAATCACTGTCCTGAATGGTAGTGTCGCCTTTGCACAGTTCGCCCGAGTCGAAAGTACGCCGGAGGTAGCCGTTTCCCATGGAGGTGTAGTGCTTGACTTCGTCGACCAAGAGCCGAGTACGACGGACACAAATACGTTCAGCGGCGATTTCGCAAGTTGTTCGTCCGGCGGCCAGGCGTTTGATAGCGGTGGCAACGACGCCTGCCTTCCCATACCTTGAGATTTCGATGGTGATGACCACTAAACCAACACAACCATTAAAATCAAGAGTGACCAACCCTAGCCCCTTATCCCAAGAACGCGTTCCTCTGGTGTTTTTCGGTTCCCGCAACCTTTCCCCTTTCAGTTTGACCAAAACACGCGGTCTTTCATTGCCTAGATCGTTTATGTACTAGATCGTGCTGAAGATGTGCAGCAAATCGATGTGGAAAGGCGACCGCGCAATTTACCGCAAGCCAGAAATCTCTCCAGCTTCACCTTCTCGTCCGCTCGCAATAGAGCTATCAATGAATTAAAGGCAGCGAATCACACCCGAGAAAGCCTTCGAAAGCTTGGCGGACGGGGAACTAGAAGCCCCAGAAGCGACCGTCAATCGAGACCAGTTCTTTGTATCGCGATGGCACCAAGCATGTGATGCAGCCGCGGGACTACGTGACGCACCCTGCAGCACTTGTATCGCGCTGCATGTAAACTTGATCCGGTAAAATCGAGGTCTTTGCACCAAATCGTCAGTTACGGACACGCGTGACGCCGGCGGGTCGGTGTAATTGTGGCACCACCGCGAACTAGGAACCGACAGTCGCTGGCAATGAAAGTGAAGACTTCGCAATGCACGCCCAACGGATGTCCGGGGCCCAGTGGTTCATGTGGATTTTCCGAGTACCCTCTCGCACCCTCTCTTGGTGCGGCACGTAAATTTGCCGTTTAGATGTGGGACCTGACCGAGATGCAGCGACGCGGTGAGGATCAAATCCGAAGCACTCGCTGCACGCTTCGGGCAGTCCCTCGAAAAGATCCTGGCAAGCGCCGATGCGCAGCTGATTCGCGCCGCTTCTAATGTTTGCACCGGATGGTCTCTGGCAGATCATCCGCCTGTTCACAGGCTTCTACAATATTCCCGTGATCACGATTGTCCTCGTCGGCCTGTTTACACGCCGGGTACCAGCCCTGGGCGCGAAGCTGGCAATCGTATTCCATGTGCTTGCCTACGGCGGTCTGAACTTCGTCTGGAAACCGGACCTCCATTTCATCCACAGCTACGCAGTGCTTTTTTTGATCGAATTGGCCCTGATGCTTTGGGTAGGCCGCATTAGACCTCGTCCCGAGGACTGGCGATTCGCCCGTAAACCTTCCGTTGAGCTGGTTCCCTGGCGCTTTGCATTGCCCTGCGCCCTCGTGCTTGGTGCGGCGATT
>JBCCKZ010000946.1:0-1815 GCA_039027135.1 Planctomycetota bacterium | reverse complement strand
GGCGTGAAGAACAAACGACTCAAATCCGGTTGGGATGGTGACTACTTAGCAAAAGTCGTTTTCGCACCATGACTTACGGTGCAATCGCCCTGCCCCAAACTGCCTCGATCACGGGTCCGAGTCGCCAGTCATCATCGACAAATGGCTCCCACCCAGCAAACCTCGGACTTACATGGATTCTTTATCCGACCTGAACTCAATGCTTGATTTTTCACGCAGCATCGAACTCCTCCGCGACGGATTTCGCGTTCGCGGCGAACACACGATTCTCGTCAGATTCGTCGACGTTCGCGAGATCGTTGCATTCAAGCTGGATCTACTTGTGACCGACTTGATTTGTGTAGGTTTCAACTGTGAAGGTTTGGATGAAGCGGTCGAACTCGACGAAGACACTCCCGGGTTCGATGCTTTAATGGACGTTGTGCATACGCGATTCGACGTTGCGAGTGAATGGAGGTGCCAGATGATGTTCCCTGCGTTCCAGACGAAGCAAACAACGCTCTGGAAAGCTTCCGAAGACGATTTGCCAACCGAGATTTCCTCCGGTTCGGCGATATGATATGAAGCCGATATCAGTCTATCCCCCGCCGGATAACAATCGGATGCACGACGAGTCGCCGAGTCGTGGTTATTGAAGTGGAGGATCACTCGCGGCGACCGCGTGATCCGTAACGTTATGGCATCAGGCGACTATCAATGTTCAGCGACATCCTCGCTGGCGTTAAAACGCTGGCAACAATTTTCAACGGGGCATCCAAGCTTCGACAGGACCAAACTGATAAGGTCACGCAGGATGTATTCGTTGACCTGCATGTCAATGCAACTCGGCTCTTAAAGGCAGGCAGGCTATGCGTCACCCGAGGTCGCGACGCCGTAGAAGATTTCAACTATGGATCGCTCCGAAATTTTGCCCTTCAGTACGTTAGATTCCGAGATATTTTCGAAAGGCTGGGCCACAATCCAGACTGGGACGCAACTGAATACGCAAGCGTTTTCGATGTGCTAAATATCTATGTCCCTGACTTCATCAACAACTACTTCAAAGCACTTCGTGACAGTGGCGAGTTTTTTGTGATGCAACCTGTGATTCGGCTCCACCAGTTCCTGAATGACGAGGAATACCGAATCATCAACAGAAAAGAACTCCACATAAGCTACGATTTTGAACCCGACGAGGTTTTTTATTCTCGGCTTGATGTTGGCACGCTTTCCAAAACTGCGTCACGACTCGCTGAGTTTGTCGATGAGATCGAAGCATCACTTCCAGACTTGGAAAAATCCATCGAGCATCTTGGTGCGTTCATTCGAGATCGGTACAGTATCACTAACGTATACAACTACCTCGAAAAGCGCGCGAAATCGCAGCCATAACAAAGCCGTGAACCGGAGCACTCATTCACGCGGCAACTGAAATCAAAGTCTTCCGTTCGTGCCCGGTTACGGCAGGCGTTCGCCGACTGATTTTATGCGTCTTCCACTACTTTTGATCGCATTGTTGGTATTTGGCTGCTCGGCCGAAACCGAGCGACCAGCGCTCCCATCCACTGGCGAACCAATGCCTTCCAAAGCTACTGATGCGTTGCGTAACGGATCGGCGTTTGAGTTGCTTTCCCTTGATCCGAGCTATCTAGACGCCGAACAAAGACCGAACGATTTTCACAACTGGAACGCCTTGGGGGCGACGCCTGTTTCTCACGATGATCGTACTTGCCACCCAGGTCCATAATTTGAAACCTACTATCGGCCTTGATCATGCCGATGAGCGTTCTTTCGAACATGGTCCACCCCTTGTCAGCGTACCCGAGCAGACGGCCG
>JBCCKZ010000945.1:0-1815 GCA_039027135.1 Planctomycetota bacterium | reverse complement strand
TCGATGGCGATCTGCTGGACGTGACGGGTAACCTCGAATTGACCAGCGCTGTGATTGGACTGGTTTCCATTGATGCAAACGGCGATCCGGGGGCGGTTGGCGATTTCGTGTTCGAGGCACCTTTCGAGACGGTCGTTGCCATCGCGGACACGATCTCTGTTGGGGGAACCAATAATCCAGATGAATTGACTCTCAACCAAGCCGTCACGGTTGATGCCAGCTTGTTTGAGGGAGCAAAGAACTACTTTACTGTTACGACGCGACCAGAAGCTGGCCGAGTGGCTGTAGTGGTGAGCTACGAACCGGTGCTGATCGGTGACGCCAATCAGGACGGCATCGTCAATCTGCTGGATGTGGACGATTTTATCAACGCCTTCTCCAACGTTAACGAATACATCCCGGAAGCCGATGCAAATCAGGATTGCGTCATCAATCTGCTGGATGTTCAGCCCTTTATCAACGCTCTCGGTGGCGGGTAGCGGTCGAAAACTATTGCGGCGTTCCTTTTCTTGCTGGTCGTCGCACTGCAGCAGTTGGAAGCAAAGGTTCTGTAGCGTAGTCCGGATATAGACGAAACGTTGACTCGGGAAAGAATGCCAAAGTGATAACGAAACTTTTTTACTTTACGTTGCCGTTATTCTGTTGTTTTGCTATCGCGGATCGAGCCGCCGCAGAAATGGCAAGCACGATCGTGTTCGGTCAAACGACAGGCCAATCCAACAACCTTTGTACCAAGGGGTAGTACAGCGATCGCGACGGTAAACTGAACCCGTGCCGTTTTCAGGGGGTTGTTTTACCGTCGCTTCGCTGCACTTCTTTCTCGCTACGATGCCCGACGGCGAGCGTCGTGCCGCTCACTGAGTCGAGCAGTATTGGGCCACTTTGACCAACGTTGCAGTGCGAGCTACACGAGCAAAATTCTTAATCCTCCGGTCGGCTGCCGTCGCCGCACATCATAACGATGCGCGGCATAAATTCACCGACCACTTCGACCAAGTCGTGCTGGGCCGCCATCACGTCGTGAATGTTCTTGTAGGCACCAGGCACTTCATCTAAGCCACCGGCCAGCAATCGCACGTTCTTTTTTGCCAAGTGGTCCTTCCACTGTTTCCAGTTGAAAGCTTTCTTGGCAGCAGTCCGAGACATTCGGCGTCCTGCACCATGGGATGCGCTGTTAAGACTTGCCGCTTTACCTTTGCCGCGAACAATGAAAGCGGAATCGGCCATATTGCCGGGAATAACACCTAACACGCCCGATCCTGCAGGCGTTGCGCCTTTACGATGAACGTACAATTCACTGCCATCATGCGTTTCCTTCCAAGCAAAATTGTGATGGTTCTCAACGGTCGCCAAAGCATGACCGCCCGCCAACTTAACGACGTTCTTGTGAATGACAAAGTGGTTTGCTGACGCGTATCGCCCCATCAGATTCATCGCCGCCCAGTACTCCTGGCCCGCTTGCGAATCCATGTCCAGCCAGGCTAAATGACGTAGCTGAGAATCGTTGCGAATCTGCGCTGGCGCGTTTTTACGAGCGATATCGGTGTACCGCTGGCAGACCCTCGCACCAGCGCCTCGACTACCACTGTGGCTGAGCAAGGCCACGTAACGCCCCTTTTCCACGCCCAGTGATTGGTCGTTAATCGTAACGACTCCCCATTCGACAAAATGATTTCCGCTGCCGCTGGTTCCAAGTTGACTCACCGCCCGGTCTCGAACCTCGCGTGTCACTGCCGTAATTGTCCAGTCTTCGTCGAGTACTTCGTGATGATGCGGACGCTTCCAAGCCTTACCCGTCCCAAACATCGTGCCCTT
>JBCCKZ010000944.1:0-1816 GCA_039027135.1 Planctomycetota bacterium | reverse complement strand
TTTCGACAGTGATCCGCGCTAGCAGACTTCAACAGAATTCCAACGAGTCATGATTTTGGAAGTCTGGCGATATCCACCACGGTGTGTTTCTCAGGGGGAGTAAGATTGCCAATCAATAATCTAGCAACAAATCGGCGCAAGCGTTTGGATCGCTTTCAGAATGAACCATCAACAGATTAGATTCTCTACCCTGATCCCTGCACTGCTCGTCTTCCTAATCTCCATCCGCCTCCCTCTCTTCCTCTTAATCTTCGCGTCGCGATGACACACTTTGACGAACAAGAAACGGAACGTTTTGCTTTTGGAAGCAATTGGAAATCGTTCCTTGAATCGCTGGATGATCATCGAATAGAGCAGGCTCGACAATCAATCGTCGAGAGTTTAGGAGACGTCAATGGTCTGAGAGTCCTCGATCTGGGTTGTGGAAGCGGTCTGTTTTCCTTGGTTACGCATCAACAAGGCGCCCGCGTTGTATCCATCGATTATGACCATGAATCCGTCGCTTGCACCCAAGAACTCAAAGGCCGGTTTGCCAAACCAGACAGTGAGCAAGGCTGGCAAATTGATCAGGGCTCTGCTCTCGATGACCAATTCATGCGAAGCCTAGGATCATTCGATGTCGTCTACAGTTGGGGTGTGCTCCATCACACTGGCCAAATGTGGAAAGCGATCGATTCCGCAGCCAATCGAGTTGCCCCGAAAGGTCGTCTACTGATTTCGTTGTACAACGACCAGGGTTCCGCCAGTCGTCGCTGGCATCGCATCAAAAGCACTTACAACCGATTACCCAAGCCGCTTCGAAACGCCTGGGTTGTTTTCATCGCTGGAATCTACGAGTGCAAATTTGCGTTGGCGAGATTGGCGAAGCTTCAAAACCCACTTCCCTTTGCTGACTGGCGAGCCAAGCGTGAAGACCGTGGGATGTCGGTCTGGCATGACTGGGTTGATTGGGTTGGAGGCCTGCCATTTGAAGTCGCAAGACCAGATGACGTTGTCGAACGACTGGCGGCGAAAAATTTCGTTTTGGACCACTTAAAGACGGTTGGAAACGGCTGGGGCTGCAACGAGTACCGGTTTAAGAAGACAAACAGAAATGAGGCTTGACCCGGATAGGAACGCAGCGAGTGGACGGGTAGGGCAAACACGGACAACTTTATCATTCACCTCATCCTACTCTTAATCTTCATCCTTATCCTCGCGCAGCGATCGCCGCCCGGTGCCTCCGCGGCTGCGCCGCGCCTGGCCCACGGCTCACCGGATCCCAGTACACAACGAGCACCCGAGACTTCGTTCAGACTTCTCCACTCCGCTCATTGCTGAACGCACTCAGACGTTTTTCAAGTTCTTCAATGAATTGCTCTCGCTCCTTTGGCGAAACCAAAACAACACTCGAAGGAGTCGCTATCGCAATCCGATTGAGTGATAGCGCCGGGCCATTCATCAAGCTTCGTGATGGCTGGATGCTGCGAATCTTGCCGTACGGTATTCGCCGAAAATAGGTTATGCCACAACGAACATGAAGATGGTCGGTCGTCATCGTATATCGGCACGGAATCGCCAACGCGGCCGTCAACAGCATCGTCCCCGCACCCACCAAGAACAATATCACCGCGCCATCGGCTTGTCCGTCAATCAGCAGGTAAATGCCAAATCCCGCCGTCACAAAAAATGGCGAGATAAGCACGGCAAATAGCCATCGATCGATAGCAGATTCAAAGACTCGCGTTGATTGGGTGTCAGCTACGCTCTCTACCATCCCGATCTCACCTGACAAAGAAAACTGCGAGGCCCCCCAAGAACAAAACCAACATCTCGA
>JBCCKZ010000943.1:0-1844 GCA_039027135.1 Planctomycetota bacterium | reverse complement strand
TTCACGATCGACGACGGCCATCACCAGCGTCGCATGCTCGTCCGGTTTTACCTGCGGCTCAGCAACTTGCTTCAATCGATTCCGAGCGCGTTGTATGTCCTGGCGAACCGTTCGGATCTTTTTTTCAACGGCATCCTTCGCTTTCGGGTTGGCTGCTTTTTTGAGTTGTTGCTGAAGGTTTTTTAAACGCTTTTCGCCGGCCTTCAGCTGGTTGGTGTAATTGCGTTTCAACTTGGCGTTGTTACTCGCGCCGAGCGACACCTTATCGACCGACTCTGGCGTCAAAGATAAGACCTGCCCCGGGTTTCGGTTACCGTTGGTTTTTCCGGTTCCGTAGAGCGTTTCGGAGCTCGTAAAGATCCCCGCCAACGCGTAGTACTCGGACTGCGGAATCGGATCAAACTTATGATCGTGACATCGAGCACATGCAGCGGTCAGTCCCAAGAATGCGCGGCTGACAACATCGATCTGTTCATCCGCGACGTCCATCTTGAACTTCTCCTTGTTCGGTTCGTTCAGAGACTTTGGCCCCAAAGCCAACAAACCCGTCGCGACGTAGTTGGCATCCCGCTCAACGTGACTCTCGAACGGCAAACGGTCACCAGCGATCTGCTCCCTCACAAACTCACGGAAGGGCTTGTCTCGATTGAAGGCGTCGATCACCCAATCGCGATAGCGCCACGCTTGCGGATAGGTCCCGTTTCGTTCCATTCCGGTTGATTCCGCGTAACGGACGACGTCCAACCAGTGACGCCCCCAGCGTTCACCGAAATGTGAATTATCGATCAGTTCGTCAACCAGTTGGGCAATGGCTGCGTCAGTATCTTGTTGATACGCGTCCGCGAACTGATCCGCCTGTTGAGGAGAAGGTGGCAGGCCGATCAAGTCAAAGTAAATTCTTCGTACAAGGGTCAACGCATCGGCATCGTCAACCGGTTGAATGCCAAACGACTGATACCCTGTGGCGACAAAGGCATCGATGTCGGTCTTCGACCAGCTTGCGTCTTTCACCGGCGGAACGGTCGGTTCCACGATCGGCTGAAATGACCAAAACTCCTTGGCACGCTCGAAATCGATTTCTTCGCGAATCGGAGCACTCTTTCCATCCCTTGGATCCTTTGCGCCGCTCTCAACCCATCTTTCAAAATCTGCAATCACATCGTCGGGAAGCTTGCCTTGAGGCGGCATCTCAAACGACTCATAGTTCATCGCGCTGATGATCAGCGAATCATCCAATTCTCCCGGGACGACACCGTGCCCACTGTCACCTCCACGCCGAATGCCTTCGCGTGTATCCAACAAAAACCCACCATCAGGGTTCTTGGATTCTGCGGAATGACACTCGTAACAGTGCTGAATCAGGACGGGCCGAATCTTCGTTTCGAAAAACGTGTTGTCATCAGCCGCGCACGTATCGCCGCAAAGCGTTGACGAGACGATCCATCCAAGCACGAGAGAGAACAGAACGGCTCGTTGCATGGGCCAGCTCAAAATGTCGGTGGTGGGAAACGTGCGCCAAGCTCTCAGAAGATGCTCGGCAGCGGCGGGGCCACCAATATAGCACTGCAGGGGCCGCATCGCACGCCGAAAATGCGGGTCAAGCTTGTGATGTTCTCCCGTTGAAGCTGTAGCCACGAGCCGTGTTGCGCCCGTTTTACCGGCACGATCGGCAACGATTACCGACTCTGAATCGTACTCGTACCTCAGCGCCGCGGTACTCGCGCTGATCATCGAATCCGCAATTTAGTTGCGTTGTCTTAACCGACTCCCGCTACGATCGGCGACGATGGCTGACCCTGAATCGTACTCGTACTCAGCGCCGCGGTACTCGTACTCAGCGCCGC
>JBCCKZ010000942.1:0-1870 GCA_039027135.1 Planctomycetota bacterium | reverse complement strand
CCGCGAACTTGGCAAACCAGGTGCCCTCTACGTCTTCGTCAACGGCGGACCAGTTAGCCATTACAACATGCCCGATGATCCGGCAGCTCAAGGTGCATCGGTATTCATCAATGAGCTGATCCCCCATATTGACAAGACCTATCGGACAATCGCGAGCCGAGAGCACAGAGGCATCGAAGGATTTTCACAGGGTGGACGGGGGACGATGCGACTGTCGCTCCGACATGCTGATCTTTTTCTCAGCTCAGCACCCGGTGGAGGCGGCTACGAGACCGAACGCAAGATCAGCGAAAGCGGCGGATACGAATCCGAGAAACTGAAATTTGCGAGAGGCGATAATGTCTACGATCTAGCGAGAGACTATGCTCAACGGCGTAAGCAAGCCTCGGTTCCCGCGATCAAACTTCAGTTGCACGTTGGGACAAAGGGGTTCAATTACGAAAACAATCTGGCATACATGGAGTACTTGGATTCGCTCGCGATCCCGTACGCCAAAGTGATCGTGCCAGAGGCGCCACACTCCGCGTCAAAGATCTACCACGAAGCTGCTAGGCAGCTAGTGGATTTCCACCTGACCAACTTTGGTCAGTGATCCTTGGTCACGGAAAGTCCGAGCTGCAAAATGAGGATCGTTTGGAAGATCGTTTGGAACTGGGCATCGATCACGCGAACTGCGGTGCGAGATTATGTGGACAGCCCGACGGGACATCAAGACATCACGGACCGAGCAGTTCGGACAAGGGTTCGCGTCCAGCTGGGAACCATCAGGAGTGTGACAAATTGAATCAGTCGTTGTATTTCTAACGCCAGCTGTTCGCGTGAATCAACTCCATTGGCGGGAATTTTTAGCTCACTCGACTTGCCCATGCATGTCTTTCGTCAACAGACTTTTCGCAATGTAATAATCCCAAGGACTTGCCTCCCCGAATCTAGTCGAATCGGATACAACCTGTGGGTCGGATCGGCGGACGCGCCATCGTTGGATTTGGACAGAGCTTTCGGTTGTTACACCAGCGGGGTGGGTTATCCATGCGAGTCTACCAGCGCGCTGTTCGTATCTGCCTGCTTCGCCAACGCAGTCGACGCATCACGCCTGTGAACGGCTTCGGTTTTGACGCTGGATTGGCGACGAAGACTGCTCGAACAACGAATCAAATTAAAACGCCAACAACCCTCCCCGAAAACGGCCAACATGAGCGCTGACTCAAACCAATCGAGCGCATCATTTTTTATCAAACATGAGTTTCTCATCCGGCGAGTCCACTCGTTGCTGGGAATCATTCCGCTGGGCCTGTATATGGTCGTCCACCTGACGACCAACGCGAGCTTGCTCAACGGCAGTGAAACGTTTCAGCGGGCAGTTTTTCTGATCCATAGCCCCGGGAAGCTATTACCACTAATTGAATGGGGCGCGATTTTCTTCCCGCTCGTTTTTCATGCGGTGATCGGTGTCTGGATTGCCAAGACAGGAAGATCGAACTCAGACCGCTACCAATTTGTCAGTAACCGCCGCTACGTATTCCAGCGTTGGACCGGGGTCATTGCCTTGGTGTACTTGTTCTTCCACATCCTGCACCTTCACGGCTGGTTCCATTCCGATTTGTGGCTCGGGATCGTTCAGCCGCTTGGTTTTGGGCAATTCAAACCCTACAACGCGGCCAGCACGCTGGCGGCAGCAATGCAAGGATATGTCTGGCCGGCGTTCTACCTTATCGGGGTGTGGGCGTGCGTTTACCACCTAGCAAATGGCCTCTGGACATCCGGGATCACATGGGGACTATGGATTTCCCCGACGGCCCAGGCACGAGCATCGAAAGTCTGTGTGGCGCTTGGCCTGGCACTGACGGTTATTGGAACGAGTGCGTGGTGG
>JBCCKZ010000941.1:0-1891 GCA_039027135.1 Planctomycetota bacterium | reverse complement strand
CGGTTAATGAAACCGGTTTCCGGTTGAGAAAACGACTGTGTTGCAAACAACTTGACTCGCTGAACTCTTTTGATTTTCGTCGCTGGATGTCTATCGATTCAGTTCAATGCAATGGGCTAGGTCGGGTCGTCGACGCATCTACTGATGCTTGTCACGCAATCTGCGATCACGTGTGGAGCGAACATCAACTAAAGCGATATCTAACGCATAGCTCACGGTCGCTCGCGAGACATTGCGAACAGATTCTTTGTGCAAGTCGATGACTGCGACGAAGCGATGGCCGACGAGTTCGTTTCTTTACTGAATGCTTCAAGGTCCGCGCTTTATCGATCGCGTCAAAGCATAAGATAGACGAATAAGACATCACGAAACTAAGTGTCCGATGGGGAAGCTCAACGACACGATAGGCATCACATGACTTTTGTTCGGAATCTCGCAGAAAAAAGTTGACGGCGTTCAGATGACCGTTAGATTCTCGCTGCAACTTGTTTTCGACCGCAGGCATACGATATGAATCGTAAGGATTCGAAATCCTCTTCTCTTCCAAAACTTATCATTACATCGGTGGCACTTCTCGGAGTTGGGTTGATTGCGTTCGCATCAACTCGAGCTCTTAGACAATCGCCAGCACCCGATGCTATGAGCCAAGCTGATGGCAGTGAGTCGTTGGATACGTCTTCTGGATCTCGTAAGAAGAGATCATCTCAAAGCAGCGATGACGTTATCCCAAATGTCACACCGGAACAGCTACAAGCCAATCTTGCATCGCTGTTCGGCGACAAGAAACGTTTGGTCGAAACGTTCTCGGCTGAGCCTCCTGAAGACTACCCCCGGTTTAGGGCCAGTGATAATCCCGCGACCGAGGCGATCGCTAGAACACTTGAAACGGGTGAGGAACCCGAGAACGTTTCGCTTGTCTCTGCCGTTCCTGCGTTTGATTCGGAGTCCTATTGGGATGACCCCACGGAATACCTTTCCAAATCACAGCCGGGTAGGGTCTTTCAAACGGCCAAGCCAACCGAGGATACGATCAGGATTCGGGCGGCAGGTCCACGTTTTTTACAGCTCAAGCAAGGGGAAGCGGCGACGTTGTCGGTGCGTGCTCCATACAAAGTTCCCGTCTCCTTCACCATTTTTGATGGTGGGATATTCGATAACGGTTTGACGGCGATCACGGTGGCGGCAGATGCCAACGGTAAGGCGGAGGTTCGCTTTACTGCCTCAGCCAACACGATTAACGAAACAGCAGTGCTTGCGGCCAGTCCGATCTTAACGGGCCGTGTTCGATTCACTTTGAATGTGTTAGAGGCAGGGTCACTCTGACGAGTGTAGTCGGAACGGTGGGAGTCGCCTTGGGCTTCTCTCTCGGTCCTGGATCTTCGCCATAGATACAGATAGGCATGTAGGGTCTTCTTGTGCCCGAAATGCTACAAGCGGCTTCTTCGATAAATCCTTCTGTAAGAATTTGATAGATGACTGGCACTGGGCAAGTTCAGCGTTGTGGTTTTAACACCGGGTTTCTAGGCTTGAGTCAAGGAGTTGTGTTGGTGAGCCGGTTCCTGGTGGCGCCAGTGCCAGTCGCGGCTTTGCTAACGCTATTGGCCTTGCCGTTGCGAGCTGATGAAACCATCAGCGGTGACGAAGATGCAGCACGCTCTAGTGAGCCTAGTCCTTCACAGGGTGGTGTTTATTGGACACACAGGCCAGATCCGAGTTGTCGCAATAGTACGGTCTGCGTTTGCATTGAACCTGAGTGTGAAGAATGCGAAAAGTGTGCGAAGTGTGACGAGCCTGAGCTAGATGTCGACGGCGCGGCAGGGGATGCAGCTGGCAGTGCTGCGGGAGCAGGTCCTGGTAGTGGTGGTCCCGGTAGTGGTGGTCCCGGTAGTGG
>JBCCKZ010000940.1:0-1900 GCA_039027135.1 Planctomycetota bacterium | reverse complement strand
TGGGGCTCACGTTTCAGCCAGCCGGGAACTTGCAGTGCGTAGTACTCACCGGGCATCCTTGCTTCAAGCCCGGTCTTCATTTCGCTCCATGTCCCTCTGTCGTTGATTTCAAAGTCGTAAACAACGGGAGTCATCGCAAACGGCAATCGCGTTTTCATCTTGTCGCGAGTTTCAACCATCACTTGCTGCAACCAGACTTTCGCTTCGGCTTTGACGGCAGGGTCAAAGATAAACCCCATGCCTCCTCCCGCCATTCCACCGAGCATCCAGGGGCCGGGGTACGGTTCCCCCCACCGATCTTCGCTCTGGTGCACCAGTGAGTTGGTAAATTGATTCGTACACCAAGGAATGATTTTCTGCAGCGGCCCAAAGAAATTTCGATGCGTTGCTTTTCCGACGGCACGAATGTCACCTTTCCGAAGCGCCCCGACAATTTCGTCAAGAATTCCAATCGCCTCTTTGCGGGCCTCCCATTCTTCAGGACTCCTAAGTAGGTATTTCTCGGTCACCATCTCAAGGATTGGTCCAACATTCTGAGCCATGCCGCCATGAACCAATACTAGGGAATCTTGCAAAGCTTCGCGCGTTTCCCTCGACACGTATTCCGTGGAGAAAACCGAGTGCGTTGGCAATAATCGTCCGCGACTGACTCCGTACTCCGGATCGCCTGCCGTGGCCTCATTCCCACAAATCAGTTTTATGCCGGGCCAAACCCCACCAGAATCCTGCCAGCCACCTCCGGAACCGCCTATCCACTCGCCCAGAATGGCGCGAGCCGCAATGATCCTTCGATCGGACTCCTTCAATCCTCCTGTCAGCGCACTGACCTGTCCCGTTGCACGCATGCAAATCGATATCAAGGAACCGAGCAGATTGGTCGACACAGCCAACCTTGAACCCTTAGGGATGTCATTGACTTTCGATACCACTTCAATTCCCATGCCGGGCCCAACAAGCCGATCGAGTAGACTTTCGATATTCTGGCCACATCCCTCCATCCCAGGCGGCACGATTCCAGCCGCGATGATCGCTGCTTTTAGAAGGCCCAAATAGTCCTTTGCAAAATCGAACACTTCGGCGATCGTGTGAATCTCCGCGGAAGCATTCAGGTCAGTGCTCGTCAGCTTAAGAATCGGATGATCAATGACACGCAGGTAACACTCGATTGGCGGTCGAGGTCTTTCATCCCGCCCCATCACACCTAAGTTGACCGAAGCGTTGATAACCTTCGCTCCCGCCGGAAAGTCCATGCCGAGAAAGAAAATGTCACTCCAAGCGCTATGAGTGAAGTCCATCCGAACCGCCGTCGATTCAATCAACATCGGATAGGAAGGGTCATGATCTTCTTTATCCAATAGCTCTTTGCGAAATCGCAGCGGATGATCGGCGGGGTGGCCCGTGCGAAACATCCATTGGTTTCCTCGCACGGTTCGAACACTCCTTCGGACTTGATCGGCTAACGTCTGAAATCCAAGTTCGTGATAGGCGCTCGCAAGTGCGCTCGACAGGCCATCGCAAGGGCCGTTTTCACTCTGTGTGGAAAGTAGCTCATCGATGGCCTCGGTAAACCGTCGCTCCAACAGGTGCTGATAGGCGATATACGGGATGTTCCCCGTGTTCTGGGAATCAAAATGTCTTGGTAACTGATAGCGATGGATTGAGAACAGAAAGAAAAGCGCGCGCACACGATGGTATAGATTGTCCGTGCGTCGCCAAAACGCATCCAGCAAATTGCAATGCGACAAAAGTTCTTCCATCGAAGCATTTTCGCACTCTTTCCAGATCTTTTTCGAAAAGATGCAAGCTTCGTGCCAGTTTTAGACAGGGCTTTGAACAGTCTCTAGACAATAAGATAAAAGTGGCTGATCATTCCTGATAGCCACTTAAAAGCCATTTTGTA
>JBCCKZ010000939.1:0-1907 GCA_039027135.1 Planctomycetota bacterium | reverse complement strand
GTGCAAGTCCGATCTGCGATGGCTCGCATTACCTATCTCACATCCGGTGTGATCTGGGGGGCAATCACCGTGATATTGATATGTGTGATCGTACGTATCTTCACCATGTACCTCAATAATTTTGGACCGGGTGCCGCCACAGGCATGAGCCCCGTCTGAAGGTCCTTAAGTCGAATGCTCTTTAGCCGAAAAAACAAAGAAGCCAATTCGTTCGATAGAGACTCATATCGCGCCGAATTGCATCGAGAGGTAGCCGTCAACCATTCCTCTGGTAATGGAGTGGCGCGGCCGACGGCTAATGTGCCCAATGGTGGTTTGCATAACGGTCGCCTGGAAGGTGATGGAAAAGAAGAACCGCTCGGCGATGTGGAGTTAGAACGTCAGCGGATGATCGATCGAATTGCAGGGTTACCCAAATCCGTTGATGTTTTTGCAGTCTCTTTTCTCGATGAGCTATTCGATTTTGCGAAACGCATCGGAACCAGTGATATTCATCTGCAGCCGGTTAGGGATGGATTGCAGGTTAGCTTCCGTGACGATGGGATGTTGAAGACTCTTGATATCTTTGATGGCAAGGCGTCGACGGCCGTCGTATCGCGTTTAAAAGTCT
This sequence comes from Planctomycetota bacterium, assembly GCA_039027135.1. Lineage (GTDB taxonomy): Bacteria > Planctomycetota > Planctomycetia > Pirellulales > Pirellulaceae > Rubripirellula. Next base: position 1,297 of record JBCCKZ010000939.1, on the reverse strand, counting down.
TGGCGGATTTGCTCACCTACAAGGCGGATGTGCCCCAGGAAGGCCGGGTCAAGCATTCTCACGGCGGAAACAAAAGTGTAGCTGGTGCAGAGGTTAGGGTCAGTACCTTCCCGACCATGTATGGCGAGCGAGCCGTGTTGCGATTTTTCGGTCATCATGGAGAGTACAAGCACCTCGAAGACCTTGGCCACAATGATTCAATACTGCAGTCGCTTCGTGAAGCTATTGAAGAGACCAGCGGAGCTCTGTTGGTTTGTGGTCCAGCGGGTAGTGGAAAATCGACAACACTCTATTCCTGTCTACGCCATCTTCAGAAGCACTACCGCGGGACACGCGCGGTACTGACCGTTGAAGATCCCATCGAAGTTCCCATCGAAGGAATTGCCCAGTCACAAGTGAACGCTCCGGCTGGATTCGATCTTCATACGGCTCTACGTTCCCTATTACGTCAGGATCCTGAGGTTTTCGTTGTTGGAGAGGTTCGTGACCCGATTACGGCGCAGATTGCGTTTCAGGCATGCCTGGCGGGACAGTTGATGCTCGCGACTTTCCATGCCGATAGCGTTGCAACAGCGATCACTCGAATGATCGACATGGGGATCGAGCCCTATCAGATGCGGAGCGGTTTGATTGGCATACTCTGCCAGAGGCTTGTTCGAAAGCCGTGTGAATGTGCTTACTGGACGGAGGATCATTCTGCGAAGTGCGGCCTGCCGGTCTCAGGAACAATGGTGGCCCAGGAATGCGAGAAGTGCCAAAGCACGGGTTACCGCGGGCGAAGAATCATTGGCGAATATCTGAGCTTGCGAGAATCGGATGCAGCCTCAGAACTGGTTACTTCAAAGGATTCTCGAGTGATCTATCGTCGCGCGTGCGAGCTCGGAATGAAATCTATCTGGCAGCACGCGACTGAGTTGGTACAGAACGGAGAGACGACGGCAGCGGAGGTTCGTCGTGTCCTTGGACGCACAATGCGAATCTGAATCACCGGTCAAAGCGGATAGTCCGGATCGCCGGTTCATTCGCCCAAGGGCTGGCCAATTTGGTGAAAGTTCGGTTCTTGCTTGGACTTTCGCGGCATTGTTCTCCATCGTGTTTGCAAAAGGATTCCAACCAGGACTTGATCTGGAGAATTACAGCCTGCGGGCTGAGGCAACGCAAACTGCTGATGTCATGCTCCTCCCCGCAAGAGATGTGAGTCCCGGGGGCGTCCCGGTGTTTCATTCGTTCGCGCGTCCAGGTTTGCTGATCGCATTGGACCAGGAACTAACCTTTAGACTCGCTTCGCCAACTGCCG
>JBCCKZ010000938.1:0-1907 GCA_039027135.1 Planctomycetota bacterium | reverse complement strand
GTGGACAACTCTGACGGTGGCCGCCGCTCTTTTGGCTATCGTGATGACTGTCTTGATTGCATTCATCGGCTGCCGGCGAAGCGGATTTGCTAGGTCGACGGCGATCTTGGAGACGTTGCGAGTTGCCATCGTTACCGTAGGAGCTTCACTGCTCGGTGGGCCCGAGTGGATCGAGACTTTTCGGCCGGATGAAAAGCCGGTGGTTGCCGTGTTATGGGATGATTCGGCGAGTATGCAAACGCAGGATGTTTTGCCAGCCGATACGTCCGACGGTTCCACAGCGAAGACTCTCTATTCGCGACGCGAAGCGATCAAGTCGTTAATCGATCCTAAAACCTGGCGGGCTGTCGAGGAGCGAGCACAAATCGTCATATCACCGTTCTCAAAAGCCAAGCAGAGCAATCATTCGATCACGCAGGTTTCGGGTAAAGCGAGAGCCGATTCAACATCTGAATCAGGCACCGATATCGCAACGCCACTCAATGACGTGATAAGCCAATACGATCAGTTGCTAGGCGTCGTGATCGCTTCCGATGGTGATTGGAATCAGGGTGAGTCACCCAACGTGGCGGCGACCCAGATGAGGTCCAAGGGTGTGCCCGCATTCGTCTTCCCCGTCGGCAGCGATACTCGATTGCCGGACATTGAAGTGGTGAGTTTCGATGTTCCCACATTTGCGATCGCCGGTAAACGAGTTCGTATTCCCATCACGATCGAAAGTTCTCTCCCACGCAATCAGAACGCGACGCTTACGTTGAGCTCAGCTTCGGGTGAGACGATTGAAAAGCAGATCAACGTTGTGGCCATGGGCCGCACAGCTGAATCTGTGGAATGGGATCCCGAGGTAATCGGGACCGAGACGCTGACAGTGACGGTTTCGGAGCATCCAGATGAGGTGCGCGATGACAACAACTCAATGGAGTCTCCCATATCAATTCGCGAAGAGAAGCTTCGCGTCTTGGTGGTCGAAGGCTATCCACGCTGGGAATACCGGTATTTGCGAAACGCGCTTTCTAGAGATCCCGGTGTTGAAGTTTCGTGTTTGCTCTTTCATCCGTCGCTGGACAAGCGAGGAGGCGGCAACTCCGATTACATCAAAGATTTCCCAGCATCACGCGAGGAGCTTTCCAAGTACGACGTCGTCTTCCTTGGTGATGTTGGATATGAGGCGGATCAATTGTCCGAGGAACAATGTGAATGGTTGCGTGGTTTGGTCGAGCAACAGGCGAGTGGCCTGGTTTTTTTGCCTGGGATGCAAGGCCAGATCTTTTCGCTGTTGGAAACAACGCTTGCTGAACTCATGCCTGTCGTTCTCGATGATTCGCAACCTCGAGGGTGGGGGGCTCGTACACCCCAGCACTTCGAGCTCAGTGCACTTGGTCGTCGAAGCCTTCTGACCAAGTTGGCTGATACCGAGGAAGAGAATTTAGAGGTTTGGTCGAGCCTTCCTGGGTTTCAATGGCACGCGCCGGTTGTTCGATCGAAGCCCGGTTGTGAAATCCTTGCGGTGCATCAAGAAACGAGCAACCGCTATGGTCGATTGCCGCTCTTGGTGACACGCACCTTTGGTGCCGGCAAAGTTCTGTTCATGGGAACCGACGGAGCGTGGCGATGGCGAAAGGGTGTTGAAGACCAATACCACTATCGATTTTGGAGTCAGGTCGTTCGTTGGATGGCCTATCGACGTAACATCGCGCAAGGTGAATCCATGCGGATGTATTACTCACCCGAAAGGCCGAAGGTCCGGCAAATCATCAACGTGAATGCAAATGTCATGGAATCGAGTGGCGAACCTTTGAGCGATGGCAATGTCACACTCCGGTTTACGACGCCCTCGGGGCGTATTGAGACGGTTCCGCTAAAATCGAGTGGAGGTCAGTGGGGAGCCTTTACAGGCCAGTATTCAG
>JBCCKZ010000937.1:0-1910 GCA_039027135.1 Planctomycetota bacterium | reverse complement strand
GGACCATCTGTTCAGTTTGCGTTTTAAGCTGGGACCGATCGGCGAGATGAAAACGTGCCTGGAGCTCCACGATTCGCGGGGGAATCTGATTGCGACGAGGGTGCAATCCGGCATGGCTGAATCCGTGCGAACGCGTGGATGGTCGTCCAAAGGCGAGCTTGCAATCTTCGAGCGTCAAGCGAATGGTGAGCAACAACTCAGTCTGCTGAATCCGATGACCTTGGAGTCGCGTATCTCACGAACACTACCGTTCGCAACCAGAGGTTACCTGAGCACATTTACGCTTGATGGGGAGTCATTGGCACTTGTGGACTACGGTGATGATGGATTCCTGAATCTCTTCCTGTTATCGACCGAGGATCTAACCATCGTCGACGAGTATTCGGTCCAAGAATTCATGATCGAGTACATGGGTCCATCGTTCGCGGTCTGTAACAACGAACTCGTCTGGTACGAGAACGGTTCATTTCGATCCGAACCGCGTGATCCAACCAATCCGCATCTAAGTGAGCTATTGAGTGCATCGTCGGATGCCTTGTTGGTCGAGTCGGTCGCACCACCCAGTGATGAAGATGCGGGCACTGTCCGTTACTCCATCGATTGGCTGACAACGGGCAAGCGACTCGAATTGCCTCATCGCGAGCTGACAGACCCTCAGTTGTTGGAAGGAGGCGATTTGATTCTTAGCTACGTTAACGACGCGGACGCTACAGCCGTACAGATAGCCTCGAATAGACAAGGGTCAATCGTTAGCCAATTACCTCCCTCGCCTAGTTATTTTTCAATTAACGATGGGACCAAAAACCTGTTCCGGGAATTCCTGAACGAGAATCCTTTCGAAGGCAGCTTTGATCGTTTGTCCCTCTGGAATGCCAAGACTGGGGAGTTGTTTTCGACAACGGATTTCACGAAGACCCACAGAAGGCGATTCCTTGCGACCATCGGTTTAGCGGGTGTTTGGTGCCTTGCGTGGTTGTTGCCAATTGGCCGACAGCGTCTGGGCTTCCTGGGCTACGGAGTCTGCGTGGCGATGCTCTGCATGATGATGCATGCGATAACGTTCGGACACTCATTTCGTTATGAGCAACTGGCTTCCGTTTGCTTGGGACTTGCCAAATTGACGCTTATCTCTTTTGTCGCTGGTTGGTTTGTTAGCTCACGCGACGTGATATTCAAACGCACGGTGGAAGCTCTGGTGGTTTTTGCGATAACGTTTCATTGCATGGCGCAGTATGACTTGAATTTCTCCAGCGGAGAAAAGTTCACCATTCCGTTGGCGATGGTCGGTTGTATCTTGTTTCTAATCATGGTTCGATTCTCCATTCACCCCCGCTCAGCAGACGCTCTTCGCGACGCATCAGCAACTTGTTCGAGCCGCCGAATCGGCATTCCAAGTTTTCGAGTTTCGGATTTGATTTGGCTGATCGCTGCGACCGCTCTGTTGATGCCTTGGCTTCCGGACATGTCAGTACTTGCGTCGGGAGACTACTGGTCGCAGCGCGGTGGTGCTCGATTCCTTGGCGAGACGACTTCGCTTTTTCTCCAGGCTACGATTGGCTTGCTGATCGTATTTGGGACCAAGTGGCAAAGAGTCCTGGGTGTCGCGATGCTCATAGCTGTCGTCGCAGCGGCGTTGCTGCATGATGATTTTCGGAGACGCGTTGCTCCTCTTGACCAGGCGTCGATGATCGTCTTTGCGATGTATCTCGCCCTGCTAGGATGCGTTGTGCTCGTCATGAGTCGACGCAAAGCACCCAGCCTGGCGGGATTGACCAGACGGATCAAAGCAGGAAGAAGAGGCAGCTCGCCCGAGGGTGTATCCTAGTCGGCAGCGATCGCATCGTCTGTGTTGGGTCACGGTCACAACAGTCTTGTTTCTATCAGCTTTTCACTCGATCCACTCGAGGGTC
>JBCCKZ010000936.1:0-1914 GCA_039027135.1 Planctomycetota bacterium | reverse complement strand
GTAGCTCTTCTGCGCGAGGAGTTGGATGACCACGGCGCCCTACCTCCGGTCACCGACGCAGGACCCCTCAGACCTGAGCTCAACTAAGAACCATGAGTATGGACTTGAAGATGATATTCGAAGTTTCTCTCAACGCACCATCCCGGAGGTCTGGGCGACAGTGTCGCCGATTTCTCCGAAATCGAGCGTTATCGAAAGGAGTGAGGCGGTTGATCAAGTGGGTTTCATTTGGCCTGTTCATCCTGTTGCTGCCTGGTTTCGCCTTTGCCCAATCAAACGGCGACTCTCGGCCCAACATGGTCTTGATGATCGCAGATGACATGAATTGGGACGACTGTGGCGTCTATGGCCATCCGTCGATCCGAACGCCGAATATCGACAAACTAGCTTCCGATGGACTGTTGTTTCGAAACGCCTATCTGACGACGAACTCTTGTAGCCCCTCCCGCGCCAGCATTATTACCGGTCGGTACCCGCACAACACGGGGGCGGAACAGCTTCACTGGCCGATTCCCAAAGGGACCGAGACCTTTGTTCAGAAACTGAAGCGATCAGGCTATTACACGGCCTCTGCAGGTAAGTGGCACATGGGCGATGCCGTTCGAGATCACTTTGACAAGATTTACGAAGCTTCAACGGCCGGTTTCGTGCTGCCGTCTGGCAAGGATGGTGAGCCGCCCAAGATGATCGCCAAGCAACCTAGCGGCTGCGAGGATTGGACTCGAGCGCTCGATGAACGCGACAAGTCGAAGCCCTTTTTCATGTGGCTCGCGGCACTCGATCCGCACCGTGAGTACACGGACGGCGCGCTTGATCCACCGCACACGCGCGACGATGTGATCGTTCCTCCTCACCTACCGGATACGCCTGATGTTCGTGAGGATCTGAGGCTGTATTACGACGAGATTGGCAGGTTGGATCAGTATGTTGGAAAGGTGGTGGCGAAGCTCCAGGAACAAAGTGTTGCCGAAAATACGGTGATCGTTTTCATCAGCGACAACGGACGACCCTTTCCAAGAGATAAGACCACGCTTTACGACGGCGGGATTCGTACGCCATGGATTGTGAGTTGGCCAGCCAAAGTCAAGCCGGGCGGCATCACAGATTCGTTGGTTAGCTCCGTGGATCTGGCGGCAACGTTCTTAGACCTGAGTTTGCAGGGTAAAAACGCGAACGTTCTCTCCGTCAAACAGTCGATGAGTCTCCTTCCAACGTTGCTGGATCCGACGGCAGAACATCGTCGGTTTGCATTTGCTGAGGATCACTGGCATGACTACGAAGACCACGCACGGTGTGTGATTAGTCAGCAATACAAGCTCATTCGAAACGACTACGTCGATTTACCCTCGACACCGTCGGCGGATGCAGGACGAGGATTGACATGGCAAGACATGTTGAAACTCCAGGGCGAAGGGAAGCTCTCGCTCGAACAGCAAGCGTGCTTCAAGTCGCCTCGGGCCCAATGGGAGCTTTACGACCGCTATCGCGACCCGGGTGAGCTGGTCAACCTTATCGATGATCCCGCGTATTCATCAGTCGTTTCAAAATTGAAAGAAGCACTCGCGGAGTGGGCTGATCAGACAGGTGACTTCATGCCCAGCAAACGAACGCCGGATGAGTTCGATCGCGTTACGGGTGAGCCCGATCACTCGGTGCGAGTTCGACCCCGACGATCCAAGATGCAAACGTTTGGAACCAACGGGGCTTATTAGACTGCGATCGTTGGAGTCCAGGCTTGAGAGAGCGTCTGACTTAGAAAGCCCAGAATGGGCGAAAGCACTATGCCGGTGGGCTTGCCCACCGATGCTGGAGGTCTACTCCCTGTCCAAGCTGACCGTTCGGCCGCCAATGGCGGCCGAACGGGGAGCGTGGGATAATAATGAAATGGCGTCCTCCGTGGGGCCAGGCCCCCGG
>JBCCKZ010000935.1:0-1916 GCA_039027135.1 Planctomycetota bacterium | reverse complement strand
CGTCCGCGTCGAATGCACAGTAGACGTATCCATCCCGCATCGATAACGGCGGCAGTGAATCATCTTCAAACTGTTTGCGAATACTCTCTAGGTCGATTTCCATACGAGCGAAGTCACCTTTTTGTCGTTTCAATGACTCATTGAGTTCGAAGACGCCAACATGGACGTGCGGCGCCACGGCATCCCAGGAATCGAAACGTGCCTGAGGATTCTCGTGACCCGAGGGGTACTTGAACTCACTGCTGTTTATTCGTCCGTTGGACCAAACCTGTCTGTAGCTATAAGTGGGTTCATTGTTCTCCTTGCTTTCCTTCTTCTCATCCCACTGATACATCTCGACGTTACGCTGAAGACGGATGGCATTCGATTCCACTCCGAAGATCGGATCGCGAAGGCTTCCGTTGGCCTGGGCCTCCCCGGTCATGTGGACTAGCTGACCGTCAAAGCTAGGATTGACTTGAGACGTATCTTCGATCGTTTCAACGATTTCGGAAGCCTCGTTGAGTCCGCGGGTGCGATGAATGGTTCGATATTCATTCCATGCCTGGAGTGCAATCGAACCTGGAACCATCAGCATGCCAAATAAGGCACCGACAATGGGGTTCTTTGAGCGAGCACCGAACTTGACCATTTGCCTTGCCAAAATCTGAAGAAGCGAAATCCGCCGTCTAATTTAGCTCAAATGTTGGGAGATTGTGATCAAGCGACGGTTTTAAGACTTGTGGTTCTTTATCGCGCTGCAAGCCACCAAGCTTGATCGGACAATCAATAGGGCTGGCTGATCGTCGGTCCGTTTTCGGGGCTTCTAGCCGATCGGATCCGCGGCATACCTGAGGATGAATGCGGTGATGCCGGGGCAAGTAACCAATTAGCCAGTGTCCGATTTGAATGTGAAAGTGGAACGAGAGGCGAACCTGATGGTGCAACGATTGAAAGCAGATTAAGCGTCGCCGTTTGGCTATCAGCGGACTTGGCAATAGCTTGCCCACCCACTCCCGCAACCACTCCATAGCCGACTCCTTTGTATCCTGGCTCGTCCCGGCATAGCCCATCGATCCGCATCTGCTCGCCATCAACTTTGATGCTAAAAGACATCAGATCGTACTCAACATCGAGACGGTCTTCGTTGAAGTTGGCGATCTTGAATCCAAGAAATCGCTGCGTGTTTCGAAGCATCGAGGTTTCTATCAGGCCATTACGAGCCTCGATGGCGGCAACGATATCGACGAGCCCGGCGTCGGGATCAAGGAGGCATCGATCAAGTTTGACGCTGGCAATCCCAGTGAGTCGATTTGGTGCGTTCTCGAATAGATGGTCGAGCGTGATTCCCTGGCAGTGGAGGCCTGAGAGATTCAAACGACTTGAATCTTCACGAATGACACCAGCCAACGTTCCCTGCATCCGAGCTTGATCGCCAAGCGTGTGCAGCCAACCACCTCCACAGAGGGTGGCCAGGGCAGGGCAGGGCAGGGAATTGGGGCCGGTCTTGATAGACCACTGCGTTAGAAGTTCGGGGCGAATCTGGCGACGAATTTGCACTCGGATCGGTTGAGCGTCGATCGCGTCTGATGGCAGCATCTCTACCTCCGCTTCCAAAGCCTCGCATCGATATCCTTCACCGTCGATCCTTGGCTTAATCTCCGAGCTGATCCACATGTCGATGTCACGGAAAGTCAAAGGCGTTCGGTTCGAGTTGATTGTGACGTCGGTCGCCGAAATTCTCAGTTTCTTCTGATGCAGGTAGCGGTGGGTGAGCATGCGGTCGTGAAACAGGCTCCAGAAATGAGGTAGGTTGGCCGCATCGAGTTCTAATCCGGACAGTCGAATCGAGATTTCATCAGTCCGCTCGACCCAATCGATGTGGGCGATGTTTGCGATGGGGCGTTCGTTCTCGGGATGAACGAGTGTCGCGCTGG
>JBCCKZ010000934.1:0-1950 GCA_039027135.1 Planctomycetota bacterium | reverse complement strand
TTTCCCATTCCGTCGGACGTCGAGAGTGTCATCGCATTGACCTCCATCCAATCCGGCAAGTCGCCCTGACTTGCGTCATCAAACCAGCGTCCAAACTGAACCATCGGGTCCGAATCAATGTCTTTCTCGTGCAGCTCGGTTAGAGCGTAATTGAGACGCATTTCTTCGATGCGACGTGAGTTTTCGTTTGCCATGTTCTACTGAGTTGAAAGGGGAAAAACCCGCTCTTGGGCGGCCAGGGAACAGTCAAATGGCTGCTCGAAAACTGTCTTCACGCCCGTTTGGCGCGCCGGTTGCCTATCGTTTCTATGTGGCAAATGCCCAACTGCCAACGTGGCAGTCAAATTCTTTTTCATTGGTGCTTAGCATGGATCAGTTGCTAACAGGTCAATTACTGGTTGCATCATCAACCGTTTCGTCACCCATTTATGCTGGTGGTGTTTGTTTGGTGGTTCACGAAGATGCCGACAACGTGATCGGAGTCATGCTGAACCGCCCGATGCAACCGAATCCACAGATGCTGATGGATTTGATGAAACAGGCCGGTGGCGGTGATGACCCAGAAGCCGGAAGGCTGAGCCGATTGACTGATTCTAGTTTTCAGACCAGTAGCTCCACCGAAGACGCTTCTCCGCAAGAAAAATCTCCGCTGAATAGCTCTCCACTGGATACCTCTCCATTGGGGATGTTGCATTTTGGCGGGCCGCAATCAGGGCCCGTCGTGGCCATTCATCAGGATGTCAAACTCGCCGAGGCCGAAACGGGCGAGGGTATCTACGTTGCCGCTCAAAAACACCATCTCGAGGATCTCGTTCGTGCCAAACAATCACCCTATCGGTTAATCATCGGTCATCTAAACTGGCAGCGAGAACAACTCAATGAAGAAATGCAAGCTGGTCTCTGGCACCAAACCGAAGCAACTCGACAAGCGGTTTTTGCAAGTCCCGACCTGATGTGGGCACAAGTAGTTCGACGAGCCACCGCTCATTCGTTAGCCGGTTGGTTACGAGTCCCTGATGTAGAACGAGCCTGGGAAGTAAACTGATCCCTAAGTGTGTCTGCAGTTACGGCACGAGAATCATTCTGCATGCTAAGACACTACCCTTTGGCCAACAGAGCAAACTCAATGAACGATCGTAGGCCAAAGAAATCCGAATCGCAGCCGCCCAAGCGAAGCCCACTTTCTTCGAAAACAGGCCCGGAACCGACTGAGTCAGACGAGTCGAATCCAAAATTTAGAATTCAGCGGCGTCGACTGGGCAAGATCATGACGCTTCGCCCCGACTCACAGTTCGGCTTTATTGACGGTGAGGATTTTCGCGAAGACGTTTTCTTTCATCGCGATGTGTGGCGATCTCGAATCATCAAGAACGGCCGGCCAATCAATGTCGAACCCGAAGAAGGCATGTGGGTCGAGTACGAGTTGGACGATGAGCGTTTTGAAACAGAGCAGAAGCTGCGTGCAAAAATGGTCAGACCAACGAACCGACCGGGTGGGCGCAAGCTGTCAGGTCGCGATGCGACTTTCAAGATCGTAACACACCATCCCAGAGCGCGACGAAAACGCCCGTCATGGCGTGACGAGTAGACTTAGCTGTCATCGTCGGTTGGCTTTGGTGGAAGCTTGCCACCATTCTTCTCAGCGGTGATCAAGTCCTTGTCCAAATCGTTGATCAGCTGCGGATTGATATGCTTGGCCAGCAAGTCGAGTGTGGTTGCAAACATTTGGTCCACCAAACGCCGTTGGCTGGCATTCTTGTTTCCGATCTCCTTCAAGAAATATGTTTGTTTCTTCCCCATGTCCTTTGCGAGGGCTTCGTTAGACGGCTGTGAACGCAGCGCTTCCATCAGGTCCTTGGCTTTGTCCATCTCGCCCCGCTCGAGACGCATTTGGATTCTAGCTTTGAATAGCTCTCGAACCGCGACCAAGTCAATGATCGAGTTCTGCAC
>JBCCKZ010000933.1:0-1951 GCA_039027135.1 Planctomycetota bacterium | reverse complement strand
GTTCGTGCGCCCGGCAGAGACCGAAAGATCAGAGGCCAGTTTCGAATGTTTGATCTTGAGGTTTTTCAAAGCGAGTCTATCGGCGGTGAAATGACGGTGAAGGTTGGCAAGAGCGAGCCGAATATGGAAACCAAGACGACCAAGCTCACATTCACTGCGTTAAGAGGGGTGTACGGGCCTAAGCAACCAACCGAATTCATGAAGGGTTCCGCCTTGATGCATCTTCAAAAGTTTGGCGTCTTGTCGGGTAAGTTCATCGATGAAGAGGGACATCATTGGAAGTTGGGAATGCGACGAGTTCAGGAGTAATTGGCTAGCCATTCATTCCATCAATCAAAGTTGCTTCTCCAAGATGCACATCGCAGCATTATGGCCTGGGATACCGCTGACGGCGCCGCCGCGAGTGGCTGATGAGCCGGCTCGATAGATCCGCGGGAATTCGGTCTCAACGCCCCAGGTCCCTTGGCTTTCTTCATTGCCGTAGAACCAGGAGAGCTCATTGTGAAAGATGTTGCCACGATCGAGGTCAATCTCGGTCTGCAGTTCTTGTGGTGTCTTCGCTTCGATGCAGGGCTCGCCGTTTGCGTCGATGGCTAAGCACTCCTCGATGGGTTCCGCACACAACTGATTCAGCCCATCAAGGTACAACTGTGTCACCCTCGCTTTCGTCTGATCGTGATTAGATTCGAACAGACGCCATGGCATGTCGAGTCCGAATAGGGTTAGCGTCTGGTAACCCTTTTGAGCGAGTTCGTCAGAGAGGATTGAGTCGTCGGTCAAAGTATGACAATAGACCTCGCCGGGAGGTGGGATAGGGACTTCGCCTTTGGATGCTGAGTTGAATGAGGCAGCCAATTGTTCGTAGCCTTCATCGATATGTAACGATCCGGAAAAGGCTTCTTTCGCGTTCACGCCGGTGGCTTTAAGTGAAGGCAAACGTCTCAGCAGCATGTTCATCTTGAAAACGGAACCATCATTTGGCTCCGAAGGCGACCATGATTGATTCAAGAGGGATGCAAACGTTCTCGGCCCTGCATTGACTAACACATTAGTTGCCGCAACTAATTTTGCTTGACCATTTGTTTCAAACGTCACGCTATGTTGATTTTTACCCACTTCGATATGCGTCGCGGGAGCATTGGCAACGAAGTCAACATTGAAGTCTTTGCACCGAAGTAATAGCGAGTCGACTAGTTGCTTCATACCCCCGACGGGAACTCGCCATTCGCCTGTCTGGTTGCCAATGATGTGGTAGAGGAAGCAACGGTTCTGAAGCAGGGCTGGATCATGAGCGTGGGTGGAAACACCAATCTTTCCGTCGGTGAGCAGGAGGCCTCGTAAGGCGTCGTGATCAGCGTAGGATTCGATCGACTCACCGAGTGGACGCTCCACAAAAGAACGCCAAGCCAGTCGCTGTGCATCGGTTTTGAGTTCAGCTTCGAAGTTCTTTCGGTGTTTCAGTGGCTGCAGCATGGTCGGCCAGATGATTGATGCGATCTCGGCTTGCAGCGACAGAAACTCTTGATAGCGATTCCAGCTGGAGTGCTTGCCCGTCATTTCGAACATCGAATCTCTTGATCGGTGTTCATCGACGTTGGATAGAACTAATCCTCTCTGTCGACCGCCAACATCACACCAGGGGGTGAACGATGCGGTCGATCTTCTTCGTGACTTAAAGTCCAATCTGAGATCGTCGGTAATCCGATGCGGTAGCAGCGAAACCAGGTAGGAGTATCTCGACAACAAGGCGTCATAGTCGGGAAAGATTCTTTGCGATGCTGTGGCGCCCCCGAAGGTGTTGTTCTTCTCGAGAACTAAGACTGATTGACCTGCTTTCGCCAGATAGGCCGCCGCAATAAGTCCGTTATGACCACTTCCAATCACGACGGCATCGTATTGATGGGGATTATCCTTTGGCATTGAAAAGCAATCCTTTTGGACGTCGTAGTGG
>JBCCKZ010000932.1:0-1954 GCA_039027135.1 Planctomycetota bacterium | reverse complement strand
TGTTGGGCAAAGAGTCCGGGTGAGGCCGAGCATGAGTATGTTTACCTCGGAAGTGGAACCATCTTTGCTTTGAAACGGGATCAACTGCCGTATTGAGGATCGATTCGCAGTGCGATTCAGCAAACAAGCAGCCCAGCACCTGCAACCGAAGCATGTGGCCTTCTAGTCCGTGTGGCGGGGCATGAAACGCGATGGCAACCGCCGCGTTACAAACTTCAGGAGGGTGTTGTGATCGCCTGACCCAGCCGTAGTGCTTCATGATCTGCTTGAGGACATTCGCACGATCAGACGCGAAGCGGTCATCCCAGGCCGCTGACTTAGCTTGGGCCCGCATCTCCAAGATGATCCGGTCCACCTGCTTGGCTGTCCATTTCATCGATTATCCCCCGACGAGTCGTGCTGATCAGCTATGTCATCTAGGGACGGGTGGGCACGCCGTTGATTTTGTTCAAGGATGCCCTCGAAGCTCTGCTGAGGCAGCTTCGGGTTCAACTCGGCGGTCGTGTACTTCTGTCCGTTACAGGCATGGGCCGTATGTTTCTGCAATCGAACGAGTCCGAGAGTGACTAGCTCATCGAGATGGCGACGTAGGACTTGGCGGTTGGTGTCGATTCGTCGCTCTAGTTCGTTCAAGACGTAGGGTCGTTCGATGAGTTGATCTAGGATTGTCAGCTTGATCTCTAGCCCTGTTCTGTATCCCATTCAGAAAACACGTGGGAAATAGATTTATAAAGCAGGTGCAACAATTCTGGCGGGAGGCGGTGTATGGACATCAAACAAATCGATCTATGCGGCATGCTTTCTATTTCCAGCGATAAGTTCGGCCCGGATCTCTTCCATCAGATGCTGTTTCAGCAACGCGATATGATCGGGCATGGTTTGCCCAGCTGCAAATGTATCTCCAGTACTATGGCGAACGAGTTGCCGACCCTTCTCTCGCTGCCGAGTCAAGTAATCAGCAACCTTTCGTTTGGGCTTTCGTTGATCAATGGCTAGGAAGTTTATGTACTTATCGATCTCACAACTCGATGGCGTGTGGCCGAGTCGTGCGTTAACTTCATCGCGGGTCCAGCCTTTACTCAGCAGGTCGCAGGCCATACCCGAACGCAGGTCTTTCCATGCCACGCGATCACCTGTTGGTTCACAAACCACGCCGGATCGATTCGCAGCCGTCTCGATGATCTTCCTTGCGTAACCATATCCACAGGTAAATATTGGTTGGCCTGGAGCAATGGTCGGCAAGAGTTCATCCAACAAATCGACTGTCTCAGGGTAATTGGATAGCTCCGAACGCGAGCGGCGTGATCGTTTGAGTATCCCAGGCCGATAGTTGATCCTGTACTCGGGCTCGCCGGTTTCGGGATCGATTTGACGGTGGAAGTCTTCGGGCACAAGTTGGAGGTGGGCATTGATGTTTTCTCCATAGTCCCACGCAAGCCACATCATCAGTTGATTACGTGGCGTTCTCACACGACGGACCAAACGTCGAAAAGCTTGTTCACGAATGAATCTAACCTCAGGTCGGTGTGGGCTAACTAATGTGATGATTTCTCGTGCCAACTGATCCTTGCCAGCCAACTTGAAGAGGCCGCTTTTCATTACTTTGTTATAAATATCAACTCGCGATACAAACCGTCTTCCTTTGCTGTTTAGAATTAATCCGTCTTCAAGGCCGTCATAAACCCGCTTGATGTCTGTCTTGGTTATATCGGTGAGCGATTTGTTCTGGAACCATCGATTAATATTACGAAACTTAATAATGTACCCATAGAGTGTGTTGTAGCAGGATTCGTCAAGCTCTTGTAGGCTATTGATCCGCTTTAGTTTGTACTGCCGTTGCTCAAAGAACTGACGAAACAGTTCTCGGTTGGTCTGGTTAATTGATTTGTCATTCAATAATTTTTGAAGTGCGTTGGTGTATCGGCGTTGGTGTTTTTGCATCATTATTTCAGTC
>JBCCKZ010000931.1:0-1955 GCA_039027135.1 Planctomycetota bacterium | reverse complement strand
GTAGAGTTCTGTCGTTTCGCTGAGTACGGCACTTCCACCGCCCGAAATGATGCGGTCGGCAACTTCGCCAACAGTGGGGTTGGCTGTTAGGCCGGAGTATCCGTCACTGCCACCACACTCCATGGCCAGAATAAGGTGAGATCCATCGCAGGCTTCCCGGCTTGCTTGATTGGCTTCGTCAAGCATCCGTTCAACTCGTTCGATTCCTGCGTGGATGGTCGCGCGTGTCCCGCCCGTGGACTGAATGTTCATGAATTCAGGGCCCTCATCGCGGGTCAGACGCCGGCCATCGGGTGCGTGAACGGGAGTGACCTCCGCGGCGCGGCGTAAATAGCCTTCGGTGTTTTGTTCACACCCTAATCCAACAAACATTGCTCGAGCGACATTCGGATGTTGAGCGTAGCCCAACATCACACGGGAGAGCATCTGTTGTTTGACGCCGTGATATTGCATCGCACACCCGGTCGTGTGGGTGGCGGCAAAGACATTGTCGACTCCAGGCCAGGATTCCATCCGCCGCTCATCAAAATGGGCCGCGATTCGATGGCAGACGGTGGCACTGCAATTCACCGTCGATAGTAACGCTATGTTGTTGCGCGTGCCGACGGAGCCATTTGATCGGACATAGCCGTCAAACTGGATTTTTTTTGGGGCCGGCTGAGGCGGTGGGGCACAGCGGAAGCCAACATCGTCGACGACGTGATGGTCGACGAGATTGTCCGAGTGGACGTGGTCGCCCGCCTGAATTGATCGGCTCGCTAGTCCAATTGAATACCCATATTTGATGACCGGCTCATCAGCGGTGATCGTTGACACCGCTACTTTATGGCCCGCCGGAATCGCCTGGTTTGTTCTGAAAGAAGACGTTGGCGTCACTAAAGCTTGGTCTTCCCCAATGGCCTCTAACACGACGGCAACATTGTCCTTGGGGTTGAGTACCAAGAGACGTCGATCTAATTTCTGCGCCTTTGTCGTCATAACCTATGTCAGCCTAGTCGAGGCAAGCGGCGTCCGGTGGTTCCCCGAGCGGTGGCGGATGCGTATATTCGTCTCAAAGCTTTTTGATACTGTCCGACGGTTTGTTGGGCGAGGCCGTGCAAGTTGACACGAAATGAAAATTCACGAATACCAGGGTAAGGCTTTGTTCCGCAAAGCCGGGGTTCCAGTCCTTGAAGGAATCATGGCCAAATCCGCCGACGAGGCGGTGGCAGCGTACGAAAAACTTGGCGGCGCGATTGCGGTCGTCAAAGCACAAATTCACGCTGGAGGTCGCGGCAAGGGCACTGTTAAGGACAACGCTTCGCAAAGAGGCGTGGTAGTTTGCAAGAGTGCTGATGAAGTTCGGGCCGCCGCCGAAGGATTGCTCGGCAATGTGCTCGTTACCATTCAAACGGGTGAAGAGGGCAAGCAGGTCAACCAGATCTTTGTCGAAGCGGGTTGTGATATTGCTCGCGAGTTGTACTGCGGCATTGTGATTGACCGGGCAGCCATGAAGCCGGTTCTCATGGTTAGCACCGAGGGCGGTGTTGAAATCGAGGAAGTTGCTGAGAAGACGCCGGAGTTGATCTTCAAGGAACATTTCGATCCGGCCGTTGGACTTGAGGCGTTTCAAGTTCGCAAACTCTGTAAAAAGCTTGCCATTGAGGGAGCCGCTGCGAAGCATGCTGCGAAGTTTCTGAGGTCGATCTGTCGATTTTTCGTCGACTTCGATTGTGCCTTGTGTGAGATCAACCCGCTGGTCATCACGGGCAATGGTGAGATGATCGCATTGGACGCCAAGATCGACTTCGATTCGAATGCCCTGTTCAGGCACAAAGATCTGCTAGAGCTTCGCGATCTCTCTGAAGAAGAGCCATCGGAGGTTCGAGCCAGCGAATCAGGGCTCAGCTATGTCAAGCTTGAGGGCAATATTGGTTGCCTCGTCAATGGCGCTGGACTGGCGATGTCCACCATGG
>JBCCKZ010000930.1:0-1981 GCA_039027135.1 Planctomycetota bacterium | reverse complement strand
GGCTGGTCATCGCGTGTTTCCCCGTTCGAAAAATTCAGGGTTTCCTACTGATGGGTATCGCTGCAGTTGTGTTGGCATTCTTGGCCAGCCGAGCGGGCATCATTGAAACTCGAACGCTTGACCGGATTAGTGCGGACTTTCCAAATGATCTTCCACCGGTAGAAACCAGGTGGTCGGGTGTTGCTGATTCGAGTGTTGATGAGGCCTTCGACGGTGCTGACGAATCATCTTCGGGTCCAAGATTGACGAATGCATTACCCGCCGATGGGCGTTGGGCGATCTTTGCCGACGCCATTCGCGCTTCATGGGGTTACTTTCCATTCGGAAGCGGTCTTGGCACGTATCGGTTCGCCGTGCTCCCGTTTGCCCAGGCAGGTACGCATCGATGGGCGGCTCATGCGGAGAACATCTTTTTTGAGTGGTTCAGTGAAGTCGGTTTCGTCTTTTTAGCTGGCGTTGCGATCTTGTTTATTGGACTACGTCGTCGGTTGAACCGGCTTCGTTCTTCGGTTGATCCGATGGATCGTGGCATTTGGATCGCCGGTTGTTTTGGGTTGGTGGCTGGCTGCGTTTCTCAGTTCTTCGATTTTGGAATCCTTCAATCATCCAACGCTTTGTTGGCGACCATCCTATTGGCCTTGGTGTGGCAACGGGGCCAAGCGATCAATGATGATAATCAAACACGCAAAGGCCGAATTCAGTCGTTTTTCGAAGACTTTTTGGCTGCGGATTGGGTGCGTCAGCGACTGAGCCGACGGGCTCAGGCTCGTGCGGAGATGGTGATCAATGCTTCCGGATCGGTCGTGACTTCCTCCTTGCGTCTGTTATTGGTCACGGCGTTGCTGGGCAGTCTGTACATCCTTTCTAGTGATTACAGCACTGATGAAACGCTTCGCAATGCGGAAGAGTCCATCGCTTCGTTGACGAAAGACGACGAGCGAGTGCGAGTGCTGAACGTGTTGCAAACCCATCGCAACGAGATCACTCGGGCGATCCAAACTGACGTCTCCCATCCCTCCCTTCGTTTGATTCGAGCGAAAATCGATGCGAGGATCGCCAATGAGCGTTTAGCATCAGCCTATCGAACCACATTTGGATTGTCGGTTGGGGATGCAGCGGCGATCGCCGATCCGCGAGTCTTTCGTCAGCGTCACCACACGGCATTGAATTCGGGTCAAGTCCTTCAAGTCGGGACGATGGAAAAGCCTGCGATCGAGCTGTTGCGAGCTACTCGAGACGATCTTGAGAAGGCGATCCAGTTCAATCCGCTCAACGACCTCGCGTGGCATCAGCTTTGTTTGATTGATTATTCAACGGGCGAGGCGGAGCGATTTGAACGGCGTCTGAAATTCTTGGCTGCCTATGAGGGCCGCACGGCGAAGCACTCGTTGGTGACGGCCGAGCTGGCTTTGCAGGCTGGTCAGTACGAGACCGCCAACCGATTGATACGAGCGGCCATTATCCGTGATGTGGCGGTTTTGGACTTGGTGATTGGCCAGCAGTCGTTTTATCCGATCTCTGCATCGCAGTGGTTGCCGCTCCCGGAGTCGATCTTGTTCAGGATTGTGTCGGCAGAGCTTCGGCAACCGATTAGCCAGGTTGATACGAAGTTGCTCGAGACAGCGGCCCAGCAACTTGCCGATCGACCGTTGTCGACCAAAGAGATGGACCTGCAAAAACGCATCAATCAAAAGCTCAAAGACATCTAGATCGCTCTCCACCAGCCAATGAGCCGCAGGAGGAACGTGCGACTTCATGGGTAATGTTAGCCACACACCTGTGCCGAGATGAGCCGAATGGAGGAGCGTGCGACTCCTCGGGTACCAAACGTTTTTAACTCAAACGCTCCGCATGTGAGACTCGGGTTCCCAGGCAGCTCCCAAACTTCCACAACCATGCAACATCGCGTGAGCCGAATGGAGGAGCGTGCGACTCCTCGGGTACCAAACGTTTTTAACTCAAACGCTCCGCATGTGAGACT
>JBCCKZ010000929.1:0-1998 GCA_039027135.1 Planctomycetota bacterium | reverse complement strand
GCTAAAGGTTAAACACTCTTTAGCTCTTTCGCCCACCAATTGGGAGAGTGAAATCCTTCTGTGGAAGCCTAGAGTAGCACCCAGCTAAACGCCACCATGCCCGAACTACCTGAAGTCGAGACGATGCGACGTGGCGTGACCCCCATCATCGGATGCAAGATTACTCGTACGTCGAGACCACCCTGCAGCCGAAGACCCATTTCAATTCGCCCCAGGATTGATGTGATTGACAAGCGGTTATCGGGACGTCGTATCGCGGAGGTATCTCGCCGCGGAAAACGTGTCATGATCGAGACCGACGATGATCAGATCCTTGTTATCGAACCGAGGATGACGGGGCTTGTTCTCTTGGCAGATCCTCCGACGACGGATCACTTAAGACTGCAGCTCGACCTTGACCACTCAATTCATAAGCGACTGCTGTTCTGGGACCGGCGAGGTCTGGGGACCGTCCGGCTCTATAGACGTGATGAGTTCACCAAAATCGTCGATGGAAAGTTGGGGCAGGATGCCATGGTCGTTACCGAAGAAGAACTCCGAAGACGTCTTTCGACAAGCCGCCGAGCGATCAAAGTCGCGTTGCTGGATCAAAAGGCGGTCGCGGGGATCGGGAATCTATACGCGGCGGAGATCCTCTACTTGGCGGGGATTGATCCGAGAACTCGATGCGATCGCCTCTCGAGACCGCAATGGCGCCGCATCGTTTCGTCCACTCGAGAGGTCCTTGGGATGGCGATCGCGCATGAAGGCAGTACGCTTTCCGATGGCACTTACCGGAATGCTCTCAACAATGAAGGTGGCTTCCAAAATCATCACCGAGTCTACGATCGGGAGGGACTCGATTGCGTCAGATGCGACAACGGATTCATCAAACGGATCGTTCAGGCTCAACGCAGCACCTTCTTTTGCCCGGCCTGCCAATGCAAATCGGGATTGCACCCATCAGTGGTTCCGTAGCCTGAGTGGCAGAATCGGGCCGATGTAGCTGCCCGTTCACCCGGGAATGTAATTCAACGGGTTTGAGCACCAATCTTCGAAGCACCGATCAATCAGCTCCCAAGTTCGAATTCCCAGCTTCAAATTACCTGTTCGGCGGCACTAGAATGGGGCATCGATCGATTCACTCATGCAGACATCAAATGAAGACACGTCGAAATTTTCTGCAAGCGGCTGCAGCGGGATGTCTCGCGGGATCGCTTGCGGTCAATGCCAAAGCCGCGAGCGAGCAAAGCAACCGATGGGATGACTCAATCGATCGCGGCCTTCGTTGGCTTGCCAGAACCCAATCGTCCCGGGGCCAGTGGAACACTCAAAACTACCCCACGGCGATGGCGGCCCTCGCCGGCACCGCCTTGGTCGCCAGTGGCTCCACAACCACGCAGGGGCCTTACTCGCGACAGCTCGCTCTCGCTTCAGATTATTTAATCAGTAAGTCACGCAGCAACGGTCTCATCGGTGATCCACAAACCGATAATCGTTACACCTACGGTCACGGTTTTTCGATGCTATTCCTCTCACAAATACTGGGCGAGGAAGGCCTGGTCGATCGTCGAGAAGAACTCGTTGATGTGCTCACTCGAGCCGTGGTCTTCAGTGGCAACGCCCAGACCGCCGCTGGCGGTTGGGGCTACGTTTCGGCGAAAGACGGCAATGACTTTGACGAGGGAAGCACGACCATCACGCAGGTTCAGGGTCTGCGGGGATGTCGCAATGCTGGTATCCCTGTCAGCTCACAAGTCATCGAGTCGGCCAAGGAGTACATCTACGACTGCAAGAACGAAGATGGTGGAATCAGCTACTCATCGCGTCAAAAAGGCAGCAGTCGCCCAGCCATCACCGCCGCGGCACTCGCCGCTCTCTATAACGCGGGCGACTACGATTCGACTCACGTCCCAGAAATGTGGACCTATACTAAAGAGAACCTCCATGACATCAGCGATGGCACGAGAGTCTTTGGACATTGGCATTACACATACCTGGCTGTAGTAAAGGTATGTG
>JBCCKZ010000928.1:0-2002 GCA_039027135.1 Planctomycetota bacterium | reverse complement strand
GGGTCGACTCACCGGTGGGTCGGCGGCACAGATGGCGGCAAGCTGGTTTGTTTGGGGAGTGGCCGTTCGGACGGTCGCTGTTTTACACGGCACTTGGAGCGTTAACTCACTGTCTCACCTGTTTGGTTATCGCAACTATGAGACCCGCGACCATAGCACCAACAACTGGCTTGTGGCTTTAATCACTCACGGCGAAGGCTGGCATAATAACCATCACGCCCAACCCCGTGCGGCGGCGCACGGTCACCGCTGGTGGGAACTCGACATGTCCTGGTGGGTGATTTGGACCCTTGAGAAGGTTGGGCTAGCGAAGGACGTCGTCAGGCCACGAAGGAAGGTTCGCACCTAAATCCTTGGGGGGTCGACTGCTTGCCCCAAGACGTGAGACATCTCAGCTCGCCCGTAGCAAGATCAAACCACCATCTTCATTCGACTTGGACACCCACACGGACCTCGATCCATTACTTAAGCTTCACGAGGTCTTCACCTGGCTTGCCGACCTCGCTGTCCACTGGTTGAAGAAAGAGTCGGATCGGCGTCCCTAGTGGCGGAAGAACTTTCGTATTGGGTTCAAACACTAAGGCTGACTCTGAAGTGCTGCTCGCGAATGGCACGTCCATCATCGCCGTAGTGAAGTTCGAAACGCAGATGAAGTCGCCCGCATCGGCGGAATAGTAATTTCGATCATCTGCCGGGTCTGTCCAAACATAACTACCTCCAAAAACAAAGTCTTCTTCGAGCACTTCATCATCGACGCCCGACTTTTTGACCCATTGGCGTCCGTCAACGACCTTGAATTGTTCATCTTCGTAGTAGGCCACCCAAGCTCGCATCGCCGGTCCCATCGGAGGTTCAAATTCAGGATCGAACTTTACGGGTGAGCCTGGCTCGATTCCCATAGCCAAAAGAGCGGTGTGGACTTCACTCGGCTTGGGTAGGACAGCAACGACTGATTCGTGCTCTTTGGTTTCCGCTGGGCAAGCGAACATCTCCAAACCGCCCTGGGTCAAGCAAACGTACCCGTCCATGATCAGACGTTTATTTTCCGAATCAAGCCAAAGATGGCTTCTCGTCAGCATCTTCGCAGATGGTGGATCGGCGAATGTCCTTGCGGATACCTCGGCAAATGTCTCGATATCATCGACCGGTGTCTTCTTTTCTTCTTCGCTGAATGGCTGAGTCAGCGGAGGCAAATCGGTAACCGGTTCCGGCTTTAGACTCTTGTTGGTTGTGTTCGCGTCATCTTCAATCGCCACCGAAGATTCGGCTGCCCGCTCCTTTGAGAGGACCTCATTCTCTCTGAGCGCGGCCTCGGTTTCTGGAAGCTCCTCCGGTGGAACCACACTATTAGCTAAGGGAGTGTCAGTTTCCCCCGAAGAACAACCAGCGATCAGAAATGCACTGGCGAACAACGCCAATGCGAGCGAGATCGAACTTGGCTTTGGCATCATGTCATTCCATTCGTTTTGGTTGCGTTGGTTTCTGCACCGCATTGTATTATCGTTACCAATCGATGAAACCAGAACTAAAGCGTGAAGTAACGCCCAATTTGCATCCGTCGCGGGTTTCGCTACCAAAAATCCATTTTCATTCGGAATTTGTAAGACCTGCCCGATGTTGCATTCGCTCGAAGAATCATCGCAAAGCGGCATGATCGATACGTCACGCTTGGCGGGATTGGCAATGGATGTTCGCTGGAACAGCCGTCCGAAGAACGGTCAAGAATCGCACGCAATTGAACGTTGCCTCGAGGATATTCATCTGGCATCCAGCATGCCGAGTTGGTGGGACGAATCTGACGAAACATGCCAACGGGAAAGAGATCGCCTATGGAAGCTCGCCATTGATGATCACCAAAGTGTTTGGGGCGCTGAAGACCCGTTCTGCCGTTGGTGATCTAGTTCCGCCATCGGTTGCCTAGTTTCTCCGTTGGTGACCTAGTTCCATCATTGGTGACCCGATTACGATTGTGCTGTCATGATGCGTGAGAGAGCGAGGCAGG
>JBCCKZ010000927.1:0-2010 GCA_039027135.1 Planctomycetota bacterium | reverse complement strand
GCGAAGCATATCGCAACTTCGATGCGACCCGAGTTTGTGTGGATCCGACTTGCTCGTTATCCAGGAGTTGGTCATAGAAGTTCGTCGCGTTTCCCAACAACTCCTCTCGCAGTCCCTGCAAGCCAGGGACGTTCAGCAGTTTTTCTTCACTGACACTGATAAAGAATTCTTCAACAGCGTTCAGTGCCTGCTGACGATTCGCCTTTGCCCTCGCCTCACTCGCAAGGGCCAAACGCTCTGAATTCCTGGCTTGGACCGCAAAAACCGCGATGCCGACCATGGCGACGAGCAACGCCGCGCCGACCCCGATGGCCGAAATCACCGCCGCTTTGCGTTTGCGTATAAACTTCCTGATCCGGTATCGAGCTGCGGGAGGACGCGCGGATACTGCATCGCCCGATAAGTAGCGACCAATATCGCGGGCGAACGAAGCCGCTGAATCATAGCGCCGGTCACGGTCTTTTTCGAGCGCCTTCATGGCGATCCAATCAAGATCACCCGACAACTCTCTTGAAAGCTTGCGGCCGTCAATGCGGCGGGAGGCGACGACTGCTTGCTTTCGCTCGTCGGCTATCGAGGACATCCGCAGGCTTGGTCGTTGGGTGTCCTGATGACGAATAAGTTCCAACACCTCGATAAGAGATCTTCCGCGATACGATTCCTCCTTCAGCGGTAGTTCGCCGACCAACTGCTCGTAGAGGATCACCCCGAGTGAGTAAATGTCGGTTCGTGTATCGATATCGAGGTTGTTCAGCCCGGCTTGCTCCGGACTCATGTATTTATACGTTCCGATGATCTGACCGATTTGTGTAAATTCGCTACCGTCACAGGTCAAGCTTTCGGAGTGGAGTGCCTTTGCGAGTCCAAAGTCGATCACCTTGGGGACTGGCTTTCCTTCGTAATCCGCCACAAGGATGTTACTGGGCTTTAGGTCACGATGAATAATTCCCTTTTGGTGTGCGTGTTGAACAGCGTCACAGACTTGGATAAATAGCTCCAAACGCTCTTCGATCGGAAGTCGTTTCTCATCGCAGTAGACGGTTAGCGGAACGCCCTGTACCCATTCCATCGCGAAATAGAGCTGCCCTGCTTCCGTGGTTCCTGCATCCAGGATTTTGGCGATGCAGGGATGATCCATTAATGCGAGCGCTTGCCGCTCGGCTTCAAACCTCGCTCGGGTTTCTTGGGAGTCAAAACCAGAGCGGATGAGTTTGATCGCTACATCTCGTCGCACCGGTTCGGTCTGTTGGGCACGGTACACCGCCCCCATTCCTCCTTTGCCGATCAGTTCGACCAAACGAAATGGACCGAAGCACTCGTCAACGACGCCTTCTTCCCTTGCTCCTGCATTGTCGGGGTGCGTGCTCGAACCAATCTCCGTTTCATCGAAAAGAACTGGTCCATCAAAATCGACGATCCACTCTGCGAATGCCGGAAAGCTCAACAGCTCGCGTCGTCGTTCAAGCCAAGACTCCTCCGTGAGCAGCTCGCGTTCAAGCGTGATTAACCGTCGAAACAGTTCTCGGCGGTCACCCGGATCGACAACTTTCAGATAGTCGGTGAGGGCCGGCGCGCCGTTGTTGCGTAGAACTGCTTCGTAGCTCTCGAGGATCGCATCGACATTTTGAAACCGGTCACCGTTCACGTTCGAATCTCTACGTTCTGAAGTCCTTGGGGAGAAAATGTTCCGTAGGCGGAGGTGTCCCTGTATCTTATGGGAGAACAGGCGGTCACGATCGCACCAAATTCGGGAAAATTCCTCCGCTCTTGCGCGGGGAATGACAGGTCGACGGCGTTAAACGGCGAGCAGAGTGGCGCTGGCCAGCAAACGCTTCGCGATAGCCATCTCACTCGCCGGATGAGTCGCGACCGGAGGGTCCCCAGAGGGAAGTCACTCGTTCCACACCATCCCGTGACGAATTTACCCTCGGGAACTCTCCCCCTTCTTATTGCTTAGCTGGACAGCGCCACTTTCGGCTTTTGGGATTGGTTTCACGGTGATTTCTCCTC
>JBCCKZ010000926.1:0-2021 GCA_039027135.1 Planctomycetota bacterium | reverse complement strand
TCCTTTGGTGCGAGGCTGATCGCTTTATCAAGATCCGACATCGCCTCCTCCAACTCGCCGTTGGCGCGGTGCAGGATGGCTCGCATCCGGTAGACACCCTCACTAGGTTGAGCTTCGAGTAGTTTGGTTGTCAGGCCAAGTGCCTCTTTAACCCGGTCTCTTTCAACCAATTCCTGAACAACTTCTCCAGCCAAGACCTCATCGGTCGGATTCTTTAGGAGGACTTTTTCGATATCCACCATGGCGACTTCGATATCGTTCATCTCGAGTGCTAAGCGGGCCCTAAAGCGTCGGGCTTCGAAATTGTCCTCATCGATCTCGACCGCTTTATCAAGGTCGGCTCGCTTGGTCTTTGAGTCCGATTGAGTCAGAGATCGAAGCACATAGACCTGGCTTAGTTTGATCGGTTCGTCTTCAAGAAGTTCGATCCCCCGAGTCGTCGCGGCACGGACTGCATCTCGATCGCCGCCGGGTAACAAGTTCAATTTTGCGATCATGAGATGAGCTTCAACCAGCTCGTCATCGAGCCGGACGGCATCATCGAGTAGGTCGAGCACTTCGTCGAAAGCTCTACGAGCCCGACGACCCCGAAGCTGGCTCAGGCCACCGGCAATCTCTTGAGCCTGTTGAAAGCGAATGGAGCCCAACATTTTTTCGGCAAAGGCAACGTTCTCGTCAGTGAGTCCTTTCCCGATGGCTGACTCAAGCAGAGCGGCGACACCCTCGAGTTGGGCCGGTGTGTCTGCATCAATACGTTTGACGATCGCCTCGTTGAGGTCTTCTTGGCCAGGCTTCGCCGGCCGTGGCTCTTCAACCGGATCGTCGTCCTTTGTTTCGGGGGCTTGGGCTCCGTCGGTCGCAATCCCGGAATTGGCGGACTGGTCCAGCAAGTCCGCCGGTGGCGCTGCTTCCGCAGAAAAACCGAACAAAAAGCAGGAGAGCATCAAGGCAAAAGCGAATTGCCAACGGGTAGAAGTCACTTCGCGATTCTTCGAGAGTACACGATTTGATGGTAAATCAAAACAATTCATGAGCGGATCCCCGGCGGGGAGGGCGAGGCTATTTCAGGATCACTGGTGTTCACAAGCGTTACTGTATTATGACCGGGTGAGAACCTCACCGAAACCTCGATCTTGCTCCATGACGACCCTACTGCTGATGCGTCACGCCAAAAGCGCGTGGTCCAACAGCCAACTTGCCGACCACGATCGACCACTCAACGACCGTGGACGCAAAGCGGCGCCCCTCATGGCCAGGTATTTGATGGCCAATTACCCGGTTCCAAGCACTGTTTTGTGCAGTAGCGCCGTGAGAACGCGAGAAACCTGGGACCTGATGGCTGATGCCTTTGGCCATAGCCAATCCGAAGGGGGGCCCGGACGGGGCTACGAAGTCATTTACTTGGATGAACTCTATTTGGCCAGTGGCGAGACCATTCTGCAGCATATCCGAAGCGACCATCTCGATGCCGAAACACTCCTCGTGCTCGGTCACAATCCCGGTATGTCGATCGCCGCGTCCTACCTCGCGACGGAACCCATCGAAATGAAGACAGCCGCCGTGGCTGCCTTCGAGTTGGGGGATGCTTGGGATGGTGTCCATCCGAGCCAAGCGGTGCTCAAGGAATTAGTCAAACCGAAGGACCTTGCCGATCATGATGCCGCACGTCGATTGGGGGACGACTGATTGTGATTGATTGGTGGCGAGTGATTCTCTTAGTGCTTGCACTTGGTGGGCACTTTGCGGTGATGTTGGCGGCGTACAATCGATTCAACGCGTTGGGTATCGATCGACGGATCATCAAGCGAGTCACGAAAGTGATGTTTGCGTTCACGCTTGCGTTGCCGCTTTGGTTTGTCGTCTTTCACGCTGTTGAAGTAAGCGGATGGATGTGGAGCCAATCCGATGCATCCGTCGCAATTGGTTGGCAGTTGTATGGTCTTGCCGTGATGATTTTGAGCTTGGCTATGTTGGTGCCATTTATCATCACCCGCCCGCTTTTTGGGTGGCACTGGGTGCGG
>JBCCKZ010000925.1:0-2036 GCA_039027135.1 Planctomycetota bacterium | reverse complement strand
CTCGGGGAAAAATCGAATCATCGTCACAGCCACAAAGAGTGGCAATGAACAAAACTACGCGAGATTCGGTCAGGCGATGGCCAACGCAATTTCAGCGACCGATGCCGACCTTGACCACGATGATGCCGTCAGTGTCAAAGAAGCCTTTATTAAAGCGACCGACGAAATCAAACGGCTTTACGCTGCCGAGTCTCGGCTTCAAACGGAGCACGCGTTGCTCGATGACAACGGCGACAAATTGGGAAGCGATGCAAGTTTGGTGCGGCAACAAACGAGCCCCTTGAAGGCTGGCACGGTGGACGGAGCACTGGCATCGCGGGTGTCGATTCCGACGGGTCAGAACCGACTACAGCTGAGCGATGAAGCGTTGCAGGAGCGTGACCGTTTGGAAGCGGAGTTACGAAAGATCGTCGCCAAAGAGCTACCCACCCCGGAACTTCGCAAGCAAGCCCTCCCCATTCTCAAGGCATTGGCAAAGCTCTATGCCCCACGGGAAGAGCAATCACCGTGAGCATTGGGAAAACACCCATCGGACGAGCAGACGGCCAATCGCAGAGAGCGCGTCGATCTATGGGAGGGACTCAAACGCCTCAATAAAGCTTCAGACAACGGCGAGTTCGTTCATGTGATTCATCACATGATTTGGCGTCGATGAAAGCTAACGGTTAGTCGGTGGACTCGAAACCGACATCGGCAGGGATACGGTGTTCGAAGGGCAGCTCGACGACCCATCCGAAAAACCAGAAGTAGTCTCGGTACACGAGTTCCGAAAGGTGGTTCTCGGTGACGCGAACGACCAACGGGAAACGCGGTGATACATCTTGGATCTCCTCCCCGTAGCTAGCCGTCGCGATGACATGCGCCGTCACCGTACCTACCTTCGACCGATAGACCTCCGGTTCGCACGCGACCGACTTCACATCGTCCACACCCGCGACAGACGTCGGCCGCCAGCAGGCCAAATAGCTGCACGCAAGCGTCACAGCGACCATGAGTGTCTTCAAAGAAAATCGCTGAAGCCGAAGACCAATCATATTTTTGCTGCCCGTGGATTCACGCCTTGAAGCGTAGCCTCTGCTGCCTGAGCAGACCAAAATGGAACACTCCAGAGTGCACCAGCCTAACAACAAAGCTCGACGTGCTGGGCGGCTTGTGGGCGGCAGGCGTCATTTGGAAATAGCCGTGATGGAGTCCAAGCATCCTTCGCTAACGGCAAATATCCGTTAGCGGCATTTTTCTTGCTTGAGTTCCAATTTCGCTACAATTCAATGGTTTTGCTCCGTAACCGAGATATTGGTCGCGATTGCTATTCCATGCCGGATTGGCGATCCAGGTTCTCTCGGAGCGTCGTTTGGCAGTTCATGAAATGGAGATTCCTACTATGAGAAAACGCATCGGGATCGCCACCTTCGTTGTTGCAGCCGGTTGTGTCGCCGCTGTTGCATACGGGCTTAATACGAAAGTCAAGACTGAGCCTGCGCGTCTTGCTCCGTTTGAGTTTCATCGGAATGCGGCCGACACTCCCGAAGATGCGGCGCGAAGTCTGTTTCGAGGAGTTTCAACCGAGTCGCCGAAAGACTTTGTTGAGCATTTGCTTCTCGGAGTGTGTGACAACTCCATTGATACGCTGCAAAAATTTGCCGAGTCCCTTCACGCTACCGCCTTCATGCACGACGGCGAATCGTTCAACTTTTATGAGCTTCGTGATCGAAGAAGAAGCATCAACCCCAAGAATCCCGTGCGTATCATCGGGTCCGCTCCATTTGATAGCGCGGACGAGAACGTCGCGAAGGTGCTGCACCTCGGGATCATCAATACGTACTATGGCGAGGAGTTCGCGAGTATTGACGTAGCAGCCCAGGGCTACGATGGCTTGGAATATCGGACCCGGATTGTCGTCGCGCGGATCGATGATGGCTGGTACGCCATGCAGCGTTGCCGAAGTGCTCGCAGCTTCTACCAGATCGCGGATGCGATGAGCTTGAGTCCCGACGAGGCCGAATAGCTATGCCATAGGACCGAGTGATGACGTATCG
>JBCCKZ010000924.1:0-2047 GCA_039027135.1 Planctomycetota bacterium | reverse complement strand
TGCTTGTTGAATCGATCGATTGGTTCCCCACCAAACATCCGTAACGGACGATTCGTCTCGAATAGGCGGCGAGAGTTTTTGGTGTGCCTTTCGCTGCTCTTTCGAAACGTGAAGAAGCAGTCCTGCTAGTTCATCACCAAACTGCTTTTTCAAATCTGAAATTTGAATCGCCCGGATCTCGGGTGCATCTGCTAGCTGCTTCACTGTTTGACGGCAAGTATCCATGCTGTCACGGAACTGGTTAACCGTTTCGATCCGAACGGGTGGGATTGTGGTGTGAGACAACTTTATGGGATGCCGGACTTCGAAGGCTTGGAAGTGTGTTTCGCATTAGGACGGTTGCGACAATCGAGCGACTCTAGGACGTTCAAGGCACGTTCGTTCGCCAAACATGCCGATCTAAACGACATGTTTGCCAAAGCTCGAATTGCCGCTTTACTGACCGCAGCTGCGGGCGGTCCCTATCTTGTGTCAGAGACACAGTGGGGGCAATCCGCCATGGACACGGTGGTGTCGAGTACATCGCTAAGCTCTGATGCCGCCAGTAGCGAGAGTCTTGTCTTCTCGAGTGGAGCGTATGGCATTCATTCGCACCACGAAGTTGAAAAACTTCGACGTTCCGACCCACGACGATATCGCTATGAGGAATCACTTGCCAGGAAACTGGGCGCGTTGCCAGCCGACCCAGCGATCAAGCCGGAGCTGGCTGGTTTCAAAGTTTCAGATATTCGTGAAGTGTTGCGGTTCGATATCTCGCCAGAGTGGGTGATTCAGCGGTTCGCTCGCGTCAGCACTGTACTGGCTGACCTGAAGCTGGAAGGCCTACGAGTTCCTATTGTCACGGGTACTCGTGCGGATGATCTGGCCGGAACGATTACGTATTACTTTGACCATCAAGGCAAACTGCAGCGTGTGATGGTGCACGGTTTTACGGGTGATCCATCGCGGCTAGTCAAGACGATGGTAAGTGGCTATCAACTGAAACGAGAGCCAACGCTGGAAGCTGGCGTCTTCACCAAGCGTTGGAATGGCAAGCCGACCCACTTCCTAAGATTGACCCATGCTCCCGTCGTCTATTCGGACGCAGTGCATCAGAAGTACACCGTCTTCTTAGAATTGAACCAGCCAAATCTTGTCTATGGCATCAGCGAGGAAGCACGTCGTATCGTCCAAACGGATCGGACCACTGGGCGCTGGTAAGTCAGTTTAGCGAACCCACCTCAAGAGTTATTTAGACGAGGGGAATGCTCGATTCACCCCCCGGTCAGTGGTGGATTTGCATGAATGCGACTTAGAATCGCCTTATTGCGCTTTATCTGCGCGGTTTCGCCTCGTTACGCTGAAAGGTGTTGCAGGAACGCGAGCTGCTTTTGTTCCAAGGGATCGAGCACCATCTTCCGGGTTGAAGCTGATCTAGACTTTGGTGGAGTTCGCGGTTGCTTAGCTGCTAGTAGTATGGTTTTTGATTTAGAGGTAGTTCGATGAACGCAGGCTGGTATTACATGGCCAGCGGATGGCTACGAAAACCGCGTCGAGTTGGTCCGCTAAGTGATTCCGATTTATTGCTAAGGATCGATGAGGGCAAGATTGCGCCCGAGACTTTGTTGCAGAGTGCCAAAACTCGCGGCAAGTGGGTCCCAATGAAAGCAATCGGTCCTGCGATGAAGCGATGGGAGTCAAAGCATCCGGGACAAGAGAACGCTTCTTAGTTGTTGGCACGCCAATCATCCGAATCGATGGATGATAGATTGGGCTCGCGAGCGAACCAAGTTTGAACGAGGACAACCAACTTTTCGATTGGCTCAAGGCTTTCGAATCTTTTGGCTTGGATGCTTTGAGTTGATGCTTGCCAGTCATCTTCGCAGCAGCGCGGTGTCTTTCTTCGTTCATGTGAATCTGCTCATCGATTCACAAGTTCATTTCGCCAGCTGATTCAGATTGAGGGCTGGTTTTTGCCTTCGCCTGAATGCCTCACTAGACTTCGTTTCGTGGACTGTGTGGATGCTCTTGCTGAGCTTGCCATCTTGTTGCTTATCGCTGCGGCCTT
>JBCCKZ010000923.1:0-2053 GCA_039027135.1 Planctomycetota bacterium | reverse complement strand
GCGATTGCTGAATTCACCGATACGTCTGGAGATTGCCGCGGGAAAGACTTGTCGGAAAGATTCCAAGTCACCGCCGTGACCGTGAACCGAACGGTGGCAAGGCTTGTCCGCGATGGATTCGTTACCACGGAACCTTATGGCCCCATCAAATTGACCTCGGAAGGTCGAGAGCTGGCCGAACGAGTATCGCAACGACATGAGACAGTTCTAAGTTTTCTCTTGGCTTTGGGAGTCAGCGAAGCAGCGGCTGTGAACGATGCTGAAGGCATCGAGCACCATGTTTGTGATGAGACTCTCTCGAAGATGCGACAGTTCATCCAAGGCAAATCGCAGTGACGATTTGGGCAAGTTCGACAGTGTTTGCTTAGGTTCAGTCGAGTTTAGGGCCGCCGCCGATTGTTGTTTGCATATCTCAATAACCTCCACGAAGCATTCGGCGGAATATATTGATGAGATGCTGACCAAATTGAGTGGCCTTTCGAAGACGCTGGGCTTTTCGAGTGCGAAGATGTAGAGCGAAAAAGAACGCGATCGCCGACTAAATCGACGACCGCATCCTCAATTTCGCTCAGGCTCAGCATTTAGTTGCTGGCGTCAATTTCGTCCCAGTAGATTCCGATGTGGTCATCGGCTGTTTCGAATGCGTCGCCATCGAGGCTGTAGGTCACTCGTTTGAATTCTGCCACTGGATCACCTGCCGCATCGGCGACCTGGAAGATCGCACCAAAGCGGGAGTAGGTCTGATCAGGAAGGCCACCATCTGGGTTGTCACCGAAGTGAACTGGTGGTTCTGGAGCGACTGTTCCAAGACCCGTCCACGACTTATCGAGACCGAGCCAGATGTATTGCTCGGATCCACCGGTTTGAAGGTAAACACCTTGTGCTTGGGCATCGGAAAGAATGATGACCTGAGTGGTGGTCGCTAATGTTTCCGACGTTGCGCCATTGGGCTCAATGCCGTTGTTGAAGGTGACGTTGAAGTCAGCGCTGGTTTCCGGAGCGTGGTCGAAAACATTCACGATGCCAAGGCCGTTCAACGCGTCCACTTGATCAGCACTGAGGGTTCCCGAGGTGAGAACGGCTCCGGTACGAGCAGTCGTTCCATCGGCAAGGAAGTTGTTGACTGGCTGGTCAGCGTTCGTTGCTCCGGTGCCGTAAACACCCGTGCTCCAACCGTCTCCGTAGGATCCGGTCAAAGTGTTGAGCCGGAAGAGAGTGTTGGTGATTTCGGGAATGTTTTGTGCACAAGTGGCGACGTGTGTGCGAGTCAATGCATTGCTGATCGCAGGAACAAGTAGTCCGCCAAGGCCAACAAGGATGACCAAAACAACAATCAGCTCGATCAACGTCAAACCACGTTGATCATTCTTTGCTCGTGCAATACGAGCGCTCAAATTAAGAGACATCTTTTTCCAAATCGAAAAGGAAGTACGAAGTAAAGGTAAAATCCCCCGCCTGTGATTTTGTGTGCTTCGTCTTTTGGAGGAAGGAGAGGACGACCCACAGACCAATTTCTTTCGCTACATCCGATCAAAAAACCAATGGCTCATTGCAGCCGGCAAACAACACATTTTTCAGTTCCCTCGTGCCGCAGACGTTTAAGAGTTGTCCGGCGGTGGTGTTGTCTGGCTTTGCTTCGCTTTGATTTTGCCTTGTTCAGGCGTTGATCGAATTGGCTTTGTTAAGGGTCAGAGCGTAATTAGTACTCCGACCTAACCTCGTTTTTTTGTTCTCAATCACAAAAAGAATGTTTTAACGGGTGTTTCTCATTTGCCGAGCTTAGACAACGGCAGTCTCCCAAGCAGGTCGCCCGGGCCGATGAACGCGCCCGAATGAGGCTTGGTCGGGCCTTCCAAGAACGCCCTTCAACACCAGGCGACCTGTAGGGGAGCCCAGCTTGGATGAAAAGTTCCAATCACGTCGTGGGTGGACCACGACCTCTAAATAAGACGTCGCAATTGCTGCCATCAGACAGCGTCCATCCCAGAGTCTCGATGTCCACCGAGCAGAACAAAAGGAATTCATCGCCATAAAGCCAACTCGTGTTATCTTC
>JBCCKZ010000922.1:0-2068 GCA_039027135.1 Planctomycetota bacterium | reverse complement strand
CTACAGCCTCAACGATTCGCTGTCGAACCCCACTTGTTTTCGCGATGGTTGGTGATTCATCGACAAACAACTGAAGTTGCTTTTCGAGAAGGGTTGACCGAATTAGCCGACGGGCGTTAGCCCAATGCCATCTATTTTTGGATCTATCGGGGGGCGCGGTCGAGATTGGTCCGATTTTTGCGCCAGGTGTACCAGTTTGATTCATCACTACGTCAAACTGGCATCCGATGATTGTCCCCGAAGAAATCGACGACCGCACGCAGCAACAATTCTCCGCCGCCAGAACACTGCTGCATGAACTCATTTCCTCCGATGAGATCGTTCGTGAACTCGATCGTGATGGTTCCGCAACGGCCCAGCAGGTCTATGGCAACGCGGCAACCCTCTTCGCGTTGGTCCTGCAGCGTCTCGAAGGTGGTCTAACGCTCAAGCAGACCGTCAAGCGGATGATCGATCACCATCGCGACATGCTTCGCGGTGAGAACCGAAGAGTTCAGGAGGGAACGCTCTCGGAAAATGCATCAGCGTACGATCGGGCACGCCGAACCATCCCGCTACAGCGAGTGGAAACGTTTTGCCGCTTGATTTGCGATCGCTTGGCCGAGCAGTGTGGCGATGGTTTCGACGGCAAGCGGGTCTATATCCTCGATGGCACCACCATCTCGCTGCCCCCGACGAAGGATCTTGCCAAGAAATTTCCCACCGCAGAAAACCAGTACGGCAATTCGGCCTGGCCGGTGATGTCACTGCTGGTTGCTCACGAACTTGATTCTTCGTGCTGCCTGGTTCCAGAAATTGGACCGATGTATGGCAACAAAGCGTCCAGTGAACTGGGGCTGATGAAGACGCTTCTTGCCCAGACGGTCCCGAAGGACTGCATCGTGATGGGCGACAGCGGGTTTGGGGTCTTTGCGGCTGCTCACCATTGCCGAATCAACAGCCAATCATTTGTCTTTTCCTTGACGAAGCAACGTTTTCGGTCCCACCTCAAACAGGCGACGCTGATCGAGCAGGGCGATGGCTACCGGAGCTACGAGGTGACTTGGAAACCGTCAGCAAAGGAACTGAAGAACCATACCGAGATTCCCGGTGATGCGGCGATCCACGTTTTCATCCATCAAATTAAGCTCGATGACGGCAAGACCATCGAAGTGATCACCGACATGCCTTACGACGCGACTTCGATCGCGGGTCTGTATCGACATCGGTATGACTGCGAGTTTGACATTCGCGATTTCAAAGTGACCTTGGACACGGAAAACATGCGTGCTCGCAGCGTCGACACTGTGCTGAAGGAACTCTACGGAAGCGTGATCGCCTACAACTTGGTTGTTCAATTTCGGCGCGACGCAGCCAAGCGGGTCGGTCTGAAGCCTCGTCGATTGAGTTTCAGTGACACGTGGTTAGATTTCCGTCACGGCCTTTTGCTCAAAACGGCCGATAGTTTGGAGCAATGGCAATTGCTCTACGCCCGTGCGTTGGCCAGTGCCTCGCAGCGAGTGCTGCCTGACAGACGAGGCAAACGTTCGTATCCACGCGTCGCTTACACCCGACCGGCGAAGAAAACCAAATTCGAGAAACTACAGCGAGCCGAGGCCGCGAGACTCAGAGCCGAAAAGCAGTCAAACTCCCTCGAATGACGGTAAAGTAGATGGCATTGGGCGCTAGCCTCGGGCCCTGCATTTGCCTTGGGCCTTGCATTAGCCGAACGGCGTTAGCCGCGGTTCCGGTAACGTCAGCAAAAACCGCGGCAAATAAACAGTTTGTCGGTCGTTGCCTGGGCCCGCGGCTAACGCCGTCGGCTCAGTTTTCTAGACGCACCGCTAGCGTTGCCCGGCAACGATCTCGAATGGCACACTCGCCTGGCCGTATTTCTTGCCCAACATGTCTTCCAGCGTCAGCTCCAAGCGATACGTGCCCGCCGGTAGTTCACTCGACAGCGCCATCTGATAGGCAACAAAGTGGTCGCGAAGTGGATTTCGCACGGTTTGCGAATCCAACGGCAACAACTGGCCGAGCACTTTGTTGCCGTCCGAGTCATAGAGGTCATAAATTCCCTGCAGCTCGG
>JBCCKZ010000921.1:0-2070 GCA_039027135.1 Planctomycetota bacterium | reverse complement strand
CAATCAGTAACGCAAGGGTTGAAGCGTCGTGCGCCATTTCCCCACAAATCGATACCGGAGTGTGGTGACCCTGACTGACTTCAACCACTCGAGCAATGGACCGGAGCACTGACGGGTGTAGCCCATCGGTGGGATTGCTGACTCGCTCGTTTCCGCGATCGACCGCCAACAAGTACTGAGTGAGATCGTTCGTTCCGATCGAGACAAAATCGACGATGGGAGCGAATTGATCGATCATTGTCACTACCGCGGGAGTCTCAACCATGATGCCCACCCTGACCTTGCCGAAAGAAAGCATCTGCTCACGCAAATGGTCTCGAGCCTCATCCAAGCACTCCATGCAAGCTTCCCACTGGTTCATGGTCGTGACCATGGGGAACATCAGCCCGACATCAGAATGATTTGCCGAGGCCATGAGTACGGCTTCGATCTGAGCAACCAACCAATCCCTGTGATCAAGCGAAAACCTAACACTTCGCCAACCCAAAAAAGGATTGGCTTCGTGCGGCATCGGCAAATAAGGCAAGCTCTTGTCGCCACCGACATCAAGCGTTCGGATCGTGACACGTTCGTCTGGAAAAGCTTCGATGACTTCGCGGTAGATTGCGGCCTGCGTATCGCGATCCGGCATTGAAGAGCGAGCCATGAACGGCAGCTCCGTGCGGTAGAGTCCAACCCCCTTGGCCCTGTGATGCGTCGCGACGGGCAAGTCACTACGCAGACCGATCGTCGCTCGAATCGATACCTTTGTGCCATCTTTGGTCTTTGCATCGCCACCGATGGGAGACTCGGCGGAGGGACGCTGGCTGCTTCGATCCTCAAGAAGTCGAAGAAACTCGGTCTCGACGGCCTTCGTGGGGCGGACATAAAGTCGACGCGCCCCAGCATCGACAATCAACGGATCACCTTCATGGATCCCATGGATTTGAATTCCCAACAAAGTGGGAATACCGAGAGACCTAGCTACAATCGCCGCGTGGCTAGTCGTATCCCCGTGAGCCAGGACGATTGCTGCGAGATGATCAAAATTCATCGAGGCGATATCGCTTGCATCCAGCCGGGGTGCAACCAGTATGAACCGCTGCCCCGAAGACGGACTTTGCCCCAACCCGCTTTGTGGCGTTTGATCCTTTAGCAACGTCAACTGACGGCGCACTCGTCGGCCTACATCCTCGACATCCGCCGCCCTTTCACGCAGATAAGGATCCGCCAAGTCTTGGAACGAACGAACGTAAGAGCGGACCACTTCCCCCGTAGCCCAAACGGCAGAACGACCAAGCTCAATCAAAGATTGGATCTTATTGAGAAAAGCCTGATCCTGAAGGATTGCAAGATGAGCATGAAAAATCGCTGCGTCAGAGTGGCTAAGTCTCGACGCCACATTCCTTTCCAACGCGACCGTTTCGAGCCTCGCCGCGGCGATGGCCCGATTCAACAAATCGGTCTCTAACTCCGGTGCATCGCATCGAACGGGCTCGATATCCGAAAACGTATCGAGCGTTTGATCAGTCAAATAGAGGTGAGCAGGAGCAATGGCTACCTCACCAAAACCTCGCTGAGAATCAAGAATCAGGGGACCGTCATCGATGTCCAAAGCATCGGCGTCGACGCTAGTTTCCAATGACGATGCCAACTCGTCCAACAGTCGCGCATTGACGAAAACATTGGAAAGCTGAAGTGCGATCGTGCTCAAAGTGCTCACCTCCAAAGGCTCGAACTTCCGGGGAGCCACGGTCTGCAACGCCATCACGCCAACCAAGCTATCGCGATCAAATAGAGGAAGTCCAAGAAACGAGTGATATCGTTCCTCATCGGACCCAACGACGTGCTTGTATCGAGAGTCGTTTTGTGGCTCGACCACGTTGATGATCTTTGACGACTTGGCCGTGTGCCCAACAAGCCCCTCGCCGAGGGCCAGCGACGCTTCGCCAACGACGCTTTCGGCCAGACCAATTGCGGCTCGAAGATAGAGCGTCTGATCTTCCAGGAAGTAAATCGAACAGACCTCCGTACTCATCCGGGACGAGATCAACCGGGCAATGTTGCCGAGAGTTTCGTCCAATGTCGTTG
>JBCCKZ010000920.1:0-2085 GCA_039027135.1 Planctomycetota bacterium | reverse complement strand
TGATGTTGAATTCTTCAAGCAGCTGCTGAGTTCGCTGCTTGCGCGTTTTGCGATCCGCTCCCAGCAATTCCAAGAGTGATGAAATGTTTTGTTCGACGGTGAGCTTGCGAAAGACGCTCGGCTCCTGAGGTAGATATCCCATGTGGCCATCTCGAGCCCGCTTGAACATGGGCCACTGGGTCACATCCAGGCCATCGAGGAAGACCGTCCCACGATCGGGCTGAACCATGCCGCAAATCATGCGAAAACTGGTCGACTTTCCCGCACCATTCGGCCCGAGTAAACCGACGATTTCAGCCTCCCCGACGCGTAGTGAAACGCCATCGACGACACGCCTTCGCCCATAGGTTTTCTGGAGACCTTGGGCGTCTAGGATCCAGTTTTCATGCAAGCCAGGAGCAATCATTGCGACCGATTCAACGCGGATGGCGTTGGAGATTAGCAACTCTCGCCAAACGGGATCAATGCTAGATTAGCGAAGGTGTGAAATCGCAGTTTGGCGTGAGGCTTTGAGCAAACCAAGCCAGCAAATTCGCAATCGCATCCAGGTCGGACGTCGACACAACTTCTACGGCCGAATGCATGTAACGATTGGGAACTCCGATCAGGCCCGTCGCCACGCCACCGCCGTGGATCTGCAAAACATTAGAGTCATTGGGGGCTGCACGTCCCAGAGCCGCAACCTGGTAGGGACAATCGTTTTTTTCGCATAGCTCGGCCAAACGCCGTGCAACCTTTCGGTTGATGTTGGGGCCTCTGAAGATGACCGGCCCACCGCCAACTTTGATATCGCCCTGCATGTTCTTGTCGATCGTTGGGCAGTCGGATGCATGCGTTACATCGACGGCAATGGCAACATCGGGTTGAATGGAGCCAGCCGCAGTGCGAGCCCCACGCAAACCAATTTCTTCTTGCACCGTGGCCACGCTATGGAGATGGCATTTCAGCTCGGTATCTGGTGACGCTTTTGCACGCCGCAGAGAGTCGATGACCGTGAACATTCCCGTTTTGTTATCCATGCCAGGACCCGATACTCTATCGCCCATCAGTGGCATGTATTTCAGTTCCAAGGTGATTGGGTCACCAATCTGCACCTGGTTCTTGGCAGTTTCTTTGTTGGTTGCACCAATATCAAGCCAAAGTTCCTTGAGCCCAACGACTTTCTCTCGTTCTTTACCATCGAGCAAGTGGATCGGCTTACGGCTGATCGCGGCGGGGATAGGTCCATTGTCAGTCCAAATCGTCATCGACTGGCCGATCAATTGTTGAGGATCCCAACCACCGATGGTTTGAGCGTAAACGAACCCGGAATCGTCAATGTGACTGACGAGCATTCCAATCTGGTCACAATGACCTGCGTACATCAAAGTGGGCCCGGATGGATCTCCGATGGATGCGATCAGGTTGCCGTGGACATCGGTCCGTACCTGGTCCGCATAGGGCGTGATGTAGTCAGAAACCACTTTGACCAGCGGTTCTTCGAATCCCGAAGGACTCGGGGTGAGGATGGACTGTTTGAAGAAATCAATCGGTTCAGGCATGAGACACTCGTCTTTCAAACGCTTCCTAAAGAATCAGCAAAGGTTTCGCGGAGCGAGTCCATCGCATCCTGGGCTTTGTCTCCGTCAACGACGGCGTTTACTTGAAGCTCGCTTGTGTTGATCATTTCAACATTGATTTTCGATTCGGCCAAGCAGCCAAAAAGCATTTCACCTACCTGGGTATGGCTTCTCAGGCCGATTCCGCTAACGGTTAGTTTGGCGATTCCATCAGCCGACTCAACGTTTGGATTTTCCGCGTCAGCGCTTTCATTGACAATCTTGGCGGCCTCAGCCAGTGACGATTCGTTGACGGTGAAGGAAAGCGATGTGCTGCCGTCGGTACCATCGATTCCCTGGACGATCATGTCGATGATAATTCCACGTCTTCCTATGGCTTCAAAGATCTCGGCCGCAATGCCGGGGCGATCCGGCACGTCACACAAACGCTTGCTGCTGTTGTCTCGTGAATCAAAGCGCCTCGTTTCCATTCACGAACTTTTTCGCTGGGTCGTTCAGATTTATTCAGAACTTGCCAGCGAAGGAG
>JBCCKZ010000919.1:0-2100 GCA_039027135.1 Planctomycetota bacterium | reverse complement strand
TTTATCGATCAAAGCATGTCGTGGGCGTGAAGCAACCTCCGGATGCAATTGCCACATGTCGCTATCTTTTCGAAACACCGGCG
This sequence comes from Planctomycetota bacterium, assembly GCA_039027135.1. GTDB lineage: Bacteria > Planctomycetota > Planctomycetia > Pirellulales > Pirellulaceae > Rubripirellula. The sequence goes on along the minus strand of JBCCKZ010000919.1, from coordinate 2,017 downwards.
ATTCAGGATCCGGTTGATGATGGCGAACAACAATGACGGGCACATCCTTTTGTGTTGCCAGATCCATTGTCGCGAGAATCTGGTCGAGGTGACCGACGGGATGACGAATGGGAAACGCCCCATCAAAATACTCGTTTTGAACATCGATCACCAAAAGGGCACGAGTCATCGCAGGCTTCCTAAATCGAGTGACGCAGAAATAGATGGGATCGCAACGAAGTGTAACCCATTGTTCGTACTCAACGAGGTTGCTCGATGAGATCCTTCATCAAAGCGGAAAGCCTGGTCACCTGATCCGGATGCATCGACGCCACATTGGTTGTCTCCCCTAAATCACGCTGCAAATCAAAGAGCTGCCAACCGGATTCATCATCGATCAGCTTCCAACGCCCGTCGCGAATGGCAAACCGGCCCTTTGCACTGTGATGGATCAGAGGTTCGCGAGTCATTGCGTCGCCACGCCATGCGGGTAGCATGCTGAAACTGTCTGGGGCTGCTCCAGTTGGCAACTTAATGTCAAGAATATCGGCCAACGTTGCGAGCACATCGGTGTGGCAAACGGGTTGATCACACTTTGCCCCCGCAGCGATCTCGGCCGGCCATCGCACGAACATGGGCACCCGATGACCACCTTCATACAAATCGCGTTTGCATCCACGCAGCATGCCACATGACTGATGACCGTAATGCCGAAGACGCCCAGCGTGGGTGTTCTCCGCACCATTGTCGGAACTGAAGATTACGATCGTGCGGTCGGTGAGTTTCAGTTGATCCAACGCAGCTAAAATCTGTCCGACTCGGTGATCGGTCTCGATCATGAAGTCGCCGTAGGCACCACAACGGCTGCTTCCAAGAAATCTGTCAGCGGGAGCAACCGGCTTGTGTGGGCTAGTCAGGGGTAGATAGACGAAGAATGCCTCATTGGCGTGATCCTGCATGAACTGGACAGCGCGCTGGGTGAAACGTTCCAGGACATCGACATCTTTGAAGTCGCTTGCGATCTCGAGGGGCTGTCCCAATTGGCTAGGGCGTGGTGTGGCGTCATATGGTGGCATAATGCGGTAAGACCTTTGGTCATGGACCACGAGTCCGGGTTTCTTCGCGGTCCAAAGGTCCGGTGGTCTCGTCACGCGATCACCTTCCAGGTACGTCAGCACGCCGTAATTCATCGACGCAGCGATGCCGAAGAAGGTTTCGAAACCATGGTCGATCGGTCCACCTCGGAAAGGCTGTGTCCAATCACGGTTTCCGGGATGGCCGACAAACTGCATTCCCAAGTGCCACTTGCCGAACATGCCGGTGCGATAACCCGCTTCGCGAAGCATCGACGCCACCGTCAATTGATCGGATTCAATCAGCGGGCGGTCCTCATCAGCTCCTAAGACGCCTTGCTTGAGCCAGGTGCGCCAGCAATATCGACCCGTCAGCAGCCCATAGCGAGACGGCGTGCACACAGAATCACTTGAATGACCATCGGAGAATGTCATCCCTTCTCTGATCAAACGATCCAGATGCGGCGTTTCAAACTTGGCTTGCGAGTTAAGCCCGCTGACGTCGCCAACACCTTGGTCATCCGTGTAGATCAGGACCACGTTTGGAGGCGATGCTTGTTCCGCAGTCGCGGCATCCCCGAAATGATGAAGCATCAATCCGATGATGCACAACCTGATCGTCACTGATGTTCTTTGATTTGCGGTCATGGTTTTAGCAGCTGTCGGTATGAGGCTGTGCAATATAGGCCGGGTTTTCTGTTGCCGCGTCCCTGGATTGCTAGAATTCGCCGGTCACCTCGATCCTTTACTTGCTGTTGCTACCACATGCCGCTTGGTATTCGGCCCACCGTTGACTTTGCGTTCAAAAAGATCTTTGGATCGCCCCAGAACGCGGACGCTCTAATTGGGCTACTCCACGCGATCTTGGATCTGGAACATCCGGTTGAGCAGGTTGAGATACAGAATCCATTCAGCTACCAGGAATTCTCAGATAATAAGTTGGTGATTTTGGATGTACGCTGTCG
>JBCCKZ010000918.1:0-2124 GCA_039027135.1 Planctomycetota bacterium | reverse complement strand
TGCGTCTTGGAGCGGCTCGATAATGGACCGCCGAAATCTTGGTGCGAAAGTCTCGCCGACTGATGTGCTTCTAAAAGTTGCCAACTTTGATCGGTGGGTCGTTGAAGCGAAGTTGAACGAGAGTGACGTCCTCGACCTAAAGACCGGAATGGAAGCGGTAGTGATTGCCGAAAACTCGCCGACGGTGAAGCTTCCTGGAGAGATCGAAAACATTTCCATCGATGTCCACGATGCTCTCATGAATCGTGACATATACGAACAAAGCAATCAGCCGTCCGAGAATCCTACAACGACCTACACGGTAAGAATTCGTCTGTCAGATCCAGATCTCTCGGAACTTGGAGTCGTTTCCGGAACACGTGCCAAAGTTCGAATCAATGATGGCAACCAAAGTCTGTTTGAGCGAATTTACGCTAGGGTTTCCGGGCTTGTGAGGATTCGTTAGAGGCAGCCGTTTCGTACAGCGATTCAAACCTCTTAATATGTTCCTCGGTGAGTGGCTTGACGAGATAGTCTTTGACGAACGAATACTGGTTTGATTGTTCCCGATCTCGATCTTGATCCGAGCTAGTCAGCATCACCACAATGGGGATGCTGCTGGGGTTTCGTTCGTTGTACTTGGCAAGGAATTGATGGCCATTCATGCGTGGCATGTTCACATCGAGCAAGATCAGGTCGATCGTTGACTCCTGCCGATCGATGACTTCTAGAGCTTCCACGCCATCATAGGCAGTGAGCACTTCATAGCTGTTTTGACTTCGTTCAAGAATGACTTTGCAGAAGTAAACAAATGTCTCATCGTCTTCAACGATCAGAATTCTCTTCATGATTGGAAATGCTCATCACTGACGAAACCGGAATCTCAACCGAGAAACGGCTTCCAGGTTGTTCGAGGGAATACTCAATCTTACCCTCGACGGCGCGAACGTTCTGAGCAATCAAATAGAGTCCTAATCCTGTACCTTCATCAACGTTGGGATGGAATCTTTGAAACATCTTGAACATCTGGTCATGGAATTCGGGAGCAATGCCCAAGCCGTTATCGATGACGTTCAAATTGAGCGTGTCGGATTCAATATTCGCCTCTACCCCCACGGTTGAGGGTTGGGTTTCGGGATTCCGATACTTGATGGCGTTTGAAAGGAGGTTCTCGAGTGTTTGTCTCACATAGATTGGGCGTGTTGCAAATGACACGTTGGCGTTAATGTCAAAGTCCCACTCGATCATTTCGAACCCATCCAGGTGGCGAACAGCATCAACGGCTGAATCAATCAGCTCACTTAAATGGACCTCTTCGACGGGAGCCTCCGCTCGTTTGGATCTCAATAGGGCAACGATGTCCGCAATTGTCGTCGCCACCTTTTCTAGCGATTTTTGCACCAGTCCCGTCGAGACTTTCGCTTGTTCGACATCGGACGACTCGAGTTGTGATCGAGCGATTCCCACAACCGACAGCGCTGAAACGATTGGCGACTTCAGATCATGGGAGATCCGGTAAGAGAATTCCATGAGTTCATGATTGGCCGTCTCCAGTGATTCCAATGTGTGAGTGACCAGGTTGGCCAATGGGCGAGCGATGAACCAAAAAATGAGAGCGACCGTCGATAAGATGACGAAGAGGGTTGCTCGCTCGGTGCTACGAAGATTTTGGTAATTGCGACGGTCTTCAAGCTCGTAGGCGACCACCACGCTGTCGAGTCCACTCAGCAATGAATTGATTCGCTTCAAATCGAAAAACGCGGCTGCATTTTTCTGTAGCTCTTCGTCGGAATTCTCGACTTCAATAAACTGCTCCGCGCGGTCGAGGTGTTCTTCAACGCGGATGTCGAGGTCTCCAGGTTCAAAGAAAAGCGTTCGACGCAATGGTGAGTCTCGCGAGTCTTCGGCCAAAGTGGCATGACTGGTTCGCATCAATCGGATGCTTTGGGCAAGTTGTTGCTGTGTGACCGCTCGCTCATTTGGTTGCTCAGCCTTGGATATCGCGAGCACGAGCATGCTGATTCTTTGGGAAAGCATACGTTGTCGCCCGCTCTGGTTGATGAACGTTCCTAGGCCGGCGGACTGACTCAGCCGCCATTCGAGAACACCATAAGAGGCAATTGCCGCGATGATCAAAATAAACGC
>JBCCKZ010000917.1:0-2126 GCA_039027135.1 Planctomycetota bacterium | reverse complement strand
GACGCCGGGGTGGGATCACCATCGATCAAAAGTCGTCAACTCGATTTGTCTATCAAAGCGGCGAGAGCTATTTTCCAATCGCTTTCGAAGTCGATTGGTTATTCGCTCTAGATGCCGACAATCCGACAGCCATTCCAAAGACAAAACAATTTGTCGATACGATCGCCAAGAGTGGATTCAATCAGGTCGTGATGAACGTGTTTGCATATGATGTGAACTGGAAGAAAGACAAGCGTCTTCAATCTAGTCATGAATATGGAAGTCCGAGTGCGTTTCCATTCAAAGGTACGAATGAGAACCCTGATCACTCACAACTGAACTACGAGTACTTTCGAAGACTAGACCGTGTCATTGATTACCTTGACCAAAAGGGAATCGTTGCTCACTTGATGGTCTACGTTTGGAACAAACGAGTTAGCTGGCCTGCAGCCAACTCTGAAGCCGACAACCGATACTTTGATTACGTCGTTAAGAGATACCAAGCGTTCCCTAATCTCATTTGGGACATTTCGAAGGAGGCTCTCGGCTACGGACACACTGATGTCAATTACATCTCAGATCGCATCGACCGATTGAGGGAGCTAGACAAATACGATCGGCTCGTGACCGTGCATGACTACGGATACTGCCGGCGCTTTCCTGCGAAGGTCGACTTCGTATCCGTTCAACTTTGGCGTTCGGAGCTCTATAGCGTGATGCGGAATGTCCGCGATCAAATTCCAAACAAACCAATTCTCAACATTGAACATGGCGGATACGAACGGGGCCCCTACGTCGTCTTCAACGGGAACTACACCTCGCCTGAAGTTTGTCTAGAGCGTGCTTGGCAGTGTGTCTTCGCCGGTACTTTTCCAACGCACTACTGGCAAGGGTCGGCGTGGAACGTCATCGTCGCTGATCTTGATGAGCTCCCTCCGCAAGAGAGACCCAAACTGGACTTCTATCGCCATATGCAGTCTTTCGTTGATCGCTATGGAGTTGCTCAACTCAAGGCGGGAGACATCAAAAGCAACGCGGGCTTCTGCCTTCACAACGAAAAAGACCAGTTCATCTATTACGTGCCTAAGGAATCTGACTACTTCGGGCTTAGGTTGCCAAAGGAACTGAGAGAAAAGACCATGCACGTTTCATGGTTCAATCCGTTCGATGGCACAACCACGGATCCTGTTGCTCAAGAGATCACCCAGTGGCCAACCGTTCAAATGCCGGATGGTGAGGGCTTTCGAATTCTAGTTATCGATATCAATGAGTCGGCGTTCGATAATATTCGCTGACGGTCCTTTGAATTCACATTCATTGCGTCACACCCCATTGCAAGAAGAAGTTCGGCGTTCGCTACCGGCGATGCATCACCCACTTCAATGACGGAATCGAACCGGCGCTATTTCGCGTCCATCACGCACCGAAATCCGGTGTGGTTACTTGGCGATTCATTATCGAAAGGCTGCCTCGCCCCGGGCTGGTAACCCTTGCACCAGACGTCCGAACAAAGAAAGGATCCGCCCCTGGTCACCCTTTGAACGATTCTTTGATCGGGAGCGGCAACCTGATTGAGCTTCGGTCCTTTTGTGTTACGTTCAGAAGCGGTGGCCATTTCGTAGGCACGAGGATGGTAGTAGTCCGATACCATCTCCCAGACGTTCCCTGCGATGTCGTACAAGCCATAAGGATTCGGAGGAAACTGCTTGACGGGCGATGTCGCCACGTAACCATCTTCACCTGTGTTCTCGTGTGGCCAAGTGCCTTGCCAAATATTGGCCATCCAAGTTTCTTTACCTTCAGGAAACATCTCTTCGCCCCAGGTAAATGGCTTCCTCTCTTTTCCACCACGAGCTGCTTTCTCCCATTCCGCTTCCGTTGGCAACCTCTTGCCAGCCCATTTTGCGTAGGCCGACGCGTCGTCGTAGGTAACACACACCACTGGGTGATCGAGGCGTTCCAAAAAACTACTTCCGGGACCATCTGGCATACGCCAATTCGCGGATGGTTCCAAACGCCACCACTGGTTGATGTCATTCTTGCTGTACAAATCGCCCTTCGGTGTCGCAAAAATGATCGCGCCGGCAGCATGCTTTGAAAGCATGGATGACTCTTTGATTCGCTTGATCGTCGCCTCGATAGCGACG
>JBCCKZ010000916.1:0-2128 GCA_039027135.1 Planctomycetota bacterium | reverse complement strand
CTTCATTGTCAACTTGGATGAATAGTCGATCGTTGAAAAGGGCGGGTGAGCTTGAAGTACCCCAGTCCGCTCTCATTTGATAAACGCCAAGGTCTCGTTGCCATACGATGTTGCCTTCCATGTCCAATGCATGGACACCGTTCATGCCAAAGTAAGCGTAAATTCGGTTGCCATCGGTGACGGGAGTTTCGGTGGCGTATGTGTTCGTGCTGTGTCGAGGGATAGGTGGCTTGCCTTCTTTGACAACGGTTCGCCATTTCTCAGAGCCCGATGCCGCGTCGAGGCAAAGGACTTCGTAGTGATAGGTCACGTTTACCAAGTCCCTTCGATCACGCCCGTATCCACCTCGGTTCGACTCGGGCTTGGTCGATGTGGACGCACCCTGGGGAACTGCCACCGTAAGGTACAGACGATCTCCCCAAACAATGGGTTGCGACCAACCTTCGCCAGATAGATCGATTTTCCAACGGATATTGTCAGTTTGTCCGTCGCCGTCGGACCAGCGAACCGGTAAAGCGCTTGGAGAAACCGCGTCAGAATTGGATCCGCGAAACTGCGGATAGTTTTCAGCTAAAGCGAGGTTTGCGACCAGTGTAAGGAAGACGTAGGTCGCCAAAATCAAGTTGACTTTCATTGCACAGCCAGGTGGATGGGGATGTGTTTCCCACATCATAGGCTCGCCGAAAAGTCCAGACGTGATGGCTCGAGTCCGTATTCAGCTCCCGGGCTGAAGCACTTTCGCGAGAATAGTGTTTAACAGACTATTCAATCGAAGGATCTACTTCTGAAGGCGATCAACGAAGCTTTGGCATTTCATCGGATCAACTGCGTTGCGGCAGACGGCTTCGCTTAGTTCGGACTCAACTTGCTTGGGAACTTCAACATGTAGCGCATATTCGCTGTTAGCGGTGAATTGAGGTGATGTGGATCGAGTGGCTCGAGTTTTCGATTGAACCTGAGTGGACATGATGGTGACTCATCGTTTGAGAGATTGAATGAAGCTTCCGATGTCGGAACTAACCATGAGACACCATCATCGAGACCTTTCTTACGCGAATTAATTGGTCATCGTGAGATTTGATGGTTGCAACCAGGAGAAGCGTCCCTCGGTCTTAACAATCTTTCCTTCAACAGAAAGTCTTTCGTGGTTGAATCGAGCCTTGTATCTTTCAGGGTAGAGCTTGTGGGCTTCTTCGATCACGAAGATTCGACCGTCGTCGGTTTTTATTGCCAGGCCAAGTTCGTTCGGCGAGGCCAACGGACGGATTCCGTGCTCGCATCCGGCGCATCCACTCGCGCCAACGAGTTGGATCGATGCTGAAGGGACGGCTGACTTCATTGACGTCCGGTTGTCCTTCATCGTTGCGGCAACGATTGAGTCCGGCATCTGACGAAACATGCTCGCTTCTTTCGCGGACGGGAACAGGTACCTCAGGCCGTTGTGGGTGACCGCGAATTCAGACGATCCGGGAACGTGCTTTCCCATCTTGGCTAGACAAACCGCACAATCTCCACCAAGTGCGACGTCGGCGGAAGCGAATGCATTTGGATCGGATTCAAACATCTGCTTTTCCGCATCACTTGGGAAAAGATACAAACGACCTTCATACAACGAAGAGTGTTGTACTGATCCAGTGACGCGTTTGCCCATTTTCTGATAGCAGACGATGCAATCGCCACCTAAAACAGGGGCGAATTGCTCAGGAGATGCGTCGAATTTGGCTTGGATCTCAGCGTTGGGGAACTGGTAGGTTTGACCATCGAACATCGATGTGTATTGGGAATCGCCCTTCTCCCAAGCCTTCATTTTGACAACGCAAACGGCACAGTACCCATCGAGCGCGGTTGGATTCTCGTTGGCCATCGCACCGGCGGATTCAGCTGCGACGCCAGGTGCGGTGAATGAGAGAGCACTCATTGCAGCCAAGCTGGCAGCGAGAGCGAAGAATCGATGTTTTGTTTTGGTCATGGCAGTGCCGTGGATTCGCGTTTTCATAAGTAGGTCTCGATGCCTTAACACGGCATCATTCACCACGAATGAACGTCGAATACTGGCTTCCGCCACCAAAACTTCTGTTCACCCCGAGAGGCTATCCGAATACCTATCAGCCGATTGGACGCTAGCCCG
>JBCCKZ010000915.1:0-2131 GCA_039027135.1 Planctomycetota bacterium | reverse complement strand
TATCCACCTGGTTGTCAAACGGTATAACGATCAAGTCTAAATCGGGCTCAAATGCCCGGAGGCTATTTAGAAACGCGACCAACCACTCGTAGACGCCATCATTGGCGAGACAGTACAAACCCTTAGTCATCTAATGCCCATTTAATTAGTGTCCGTCCGGAAATTGGCCAAAGACCGATTTTTGGGTGCTTCGGCATTCATGATACTCGTTGAAGATCATGGTGACTGGTCTTTTGGGTTGGTCGAATCTCGTCTTTTTGGCTTCGTGATGGAGGCACGCGCAGACGGGTAGCCCTCGATGAATGTTTGACCCTATCACAGTGCATTCCGATGGTCGCTACGCAGCAATCCGTAGGCTTGTCGCCGACGCGCTTTGGGCGTGTTGTACCTTGAGTAATTGTTTGCCAAGCGTGTGAACGTTGCGTCCCAACACTGACAAGCCGAAGTAACGTTCAAAGCCAACTTCACTACGATCACGACATCGCTTCAAACCATTGCCGCGTTGCATCGCACCGATCGCCGACTCCACACCGCTGTGACGCAGTCGCGTTTGATGAAACTCAACACTGCCGTTCTTCAAACGCTCCGCATACTGCTTCACGTCGCGTGGAAGAACGCAAACATCATCCACAATCTTCTGCAAGGCAGTCTCGTTCTCTCCACTGTGAAAACCACGATCAAACGACGCGACTGCAATTTGGCCACCATGCTTGCGTTGAGCTAATCTTGTTTGTTCGACGACTACGTCTTGGTCTTTGCTGTCACGCTCCATCAAGTGGTAGTGACTGATGAATCCGGCCGCATCCTCATACACTAAGACCAGACGCCCGTACTGGTTAGGCTGCCCGGCTTTGCCACGGCGGTACAACTGCGTGTGTGTCTCAAACAAGCTGAATAACTTGTCCGCATTGGGAACTTTCTCTCCTAAAAGAACTCGGCGTGTGGCGGTTTCGCAAACCTGGCGTGTCAGTTCAATCCAACGCTCAATGGCAGCGACTTCCGAGACAACCGCCGGTGAAGACTGTCGCGATTTCGCTGTTTTTACCAGCGAATCGGCTCGCAGAAGTAAGGCTTCCGCTCGCGTAAGTAAGTCGCCGTAAAGCGACTGCATCGCGTCACGTTTCTTGGGACTCTTGCTCGCTGAGAGACGACCGATGTTCTGTTTGAGCTTTTTGATTTTCTTGGTCAGGTGCTTAGACTGTCGCCAGCCTTCGACATCGAGTGTGCCAGCGAGTTGGGCGCAAAGTGGAACGAGCTTGCGTACTCCGTCAAAGATCAAGCTGCTTTCGGTGGGATGGTGAATGTTTGTTTCGACGACAAACGAATCGGCTCGAACGTAAGCAGCCACATCGGGAAGCAGATCGTGACCGGCGCTCACGATGGCCTGGTTGAGCTTCTCCAGCGTGGCAGGAGTGATTCTGCATAGCGTGTCGCGTATCCTTCGATAGGTGAAACCATCGGCATCTTGCCAATCCCCAAATCCCATGATGCCGCGAAGCGAACGGTGGTTCTCAACGAGATCCTGTAGCTTGTCATAGTCGAGGTTACAGCCGAGTCGGATGGCAGCCAAAACGATCACGTGCCAGTCATCCATACCTTGCCTGCCGACATCTCGACGTGAGTCTGCATTGAGGTCAGCCGCAACCAAGCGTACAAGTTTTAGACGCAAGGAGCTTTGCGTATAGAGGTACCGCAGAGCGAACAAGATCGGTATGATTTCGTCTCGACATTCGGTGTTTAATTCAACCGAGGCAATAGGGCTTCTATCGAATCGTTTTTGCTGATCATAGTGTTTTCGAACCACGTCTACTCCTCGAAGATTTGCTGTTGGAATTTGCGTTTATCAACAAATTCAACGCGCGAACCCCTTTGCGGGTTCGGTCTTCGGGGAGCTTTTTATTGATTTACCCCGTAAATCACAACCATTTCAAATTTCCGGACGGATACTAGTTAGAGGCGAAATCGTGACCATAGCTGGCTGAAGTCTTGGCGACGTGTTTCAAAATACTATCCATCCAGCACTTGATGTTTTGCATTCCTAAGGATGCGAAAGTTGGTGTGCAAGCAATTTGCATGAACGCGTAGTCGTAGCGAGCGAAACAGCAGTGATGTACATTCAGGGGTGGTGTGC
>JBCCKZ010000914.1:0-2132 GCA_039027135.1 Planctomycetota bacterium | reverse complement strand
ATGAATACGGCAATTACTAGTCCAAGAATTGGTGCGCTCCATCGCCATGACGGGCCCTCCAAACTCATTACCGTCCAGATTCCAAAGACAACTGCGAGAAGGCAGCCGGAATAGGCGATTAGGTTGTGGATGTTCTCTTTTCGGGCGCCGTCCTGCAATGCCTTTAGTTGAGCTTCGGCGTCCTTTGACAGTAAGCCTTCCTGCTGCGGAATCGCGCCGATCTCCTCGATAGGTTCAGGCACGAAGAGCGTGGTCTTCACAAGACCGACTACCGGGAACAAGAACGCTGCCGAAAGAACGCCAACGAGCAGCCATCCAATCGGCTGGACACCTGATTCAATGGCAATTGACTCTTGGGATGGATGGGCTTGGGCGTTTGCCGCTTCGGGAGCAGTGGCGTTCATGGCAAGAGTGGATCTAGGAGAAGCATCGATTGAAGGATTAGGCTCACTGGCGAGCGACAGTTTAATCAGTCGACGATGGCGAGCGGCTGGCGTCCGGCCTCCAGGGTGCCTCGAGTGAGCCCAAGGCGATTAATCGCACCAAGCTGCCGCCAGACTTCCGCTGCGTCGAGTTTGCCAGAAAGTAATTTGAGATAGCTCTGGACGGTGGTCTTTGCCTCTGATGGGGTTTGCTCAAGAAGTTCGACACGGAACCACTGAACACCACGATGGCACAGGTCATCGAATGCCTCGGCGCCGCTTTGAGCCTTTTGGTTGTAGAGCGTATTTCGGCACGCGACATCCGCGTGAAGCGGATGCACGGCGCCCACTCGATCGCGAAGTTTCACCTCATGCTCATCGCATGGGCGACCGCAATTGGTTTTGTTGGTGCCAGGCGAAATCATGGCACAAAACACGCAATGCTCCATATGGAACATGGGCATGTGCTGATGGATAACGACTTCCAGACGCCAAGAAGGAAGGCTATCGACCAAATCGGTGAGTTGGTCACGATTTAAGTCGTAAGATGCCGTGAATCTGGAAACGCCTAGGTCGCTAAGGAATTCGGCGGATCGATGATTGGTCACGTTAAGAGAGAAGTCCGCTATAACGTCCATGTCTCGGTCCAAGCCAAACTGGATCGCTGCCAAGTTGCGGGCAAGCAAGCCGTCCGCACCAAGTCTGGCGAGCCGGCTGAGCAAACCCATCTCGCCTGGCTTCTGCATTCGCACCGATGCGATTCGAATCTTCCGGCCGGCTTGGTGCGCGACGCGAACCGCATCTTCGTAAAGGCGGACGTCGTGAAAGTCAACGCAGATCTCTCCCACCTCAAGTTGGGAGATGGCTTGGACTTGGTCGAGTGTTCGGCAAAGGACGTTGAGCTTGGGCACCATCGACTCCCGCGAGGGTGCCAGTTTCCAAGGGGAAAGAAGGATCTCGGCTTTGCGTCGGTCTGCCGTGGGATGTTTCGACGATTGGTCCAGTGAGGACAGTCGTTCGATCGCCATGCGTCGAAGTTCGTTGAGCATCGATACCGGGACCATCGTCATCCCATCGCTGATAAGCTCCAGTGACTCGAGGTGGTAGCCGCTGCCGCCGAGTCGGCCGAGCTTTTCTCTAGCGGTCTGAAAGTCGATGGGGCGTTTTCGAGCCTCTTCTAACTCTTGTGCTCCTTCAACTTTGACTTCCAAACCTGTTTGGGTCCTCGCTTCAAGCTTTGGTCGCTCACCGATGTGGGCGTGAAAAGTCAGGTGGACCGCCGAAGTCGACTCCCGTGGAAGTCTTGAAAACGACTTGCGAAGTTCGCGGTTGAGTGCGGGGTCGTCATTTTTAAAAACAGATTGTCCGACCTGAAGAGACTGTTTTTGGAAATCACCGTGGCGTCCAGCGATCGAAACACTCTGACCCGAGGAAACCCGATTGACCTCTCGATCATCAACTCTTATCGAGTAAACCCGTCCACCAATCCAGTCATCATTTTGTCCCAGTGCGACTGCGATGCCGTCACCCAGCGCTAGTGGATGCTTGGCCTTCAAGACAATGCGATCCCCGCCGATCGCTTCGATTTGGCCGAGTAGTAAACCTCGCTTCGCGCTGCTTAGGCCTGGCACGAGACGTTTGTGGTTATTGCCCTCAAGCCAGCCCGGCGAAAAACCGCGGGAGAAAGATAGCTCCATGCGCCGCTGTTCT
>JBCCKZ010000913.1:0-2141 GCA_039027135.1 Planctomycetota bacterium | reverse complement strand
CTGAAACTTGCCAACGCATGCGAGGGTAGGAGGTGAGCCGGACGGACACCCGGACGGACACCCGGACACCTTCCAAATTACTTTCGATTTTCCTTGATAACGAGTTTGTAGCCAGCCGAACCGTTGCCAACGATTTGATAGCGACTTGGCGGCGTTGCCGATTGCCACGTATTGTTGATTCGGTCGACCTTCTTCTTTACCGCATCTTCACCGTAAGTGTCTTTTGGAAAGGCATCCGGGACTAGCAATGCGTCGCCTCTGGTTAAACCAAAGCGAGCATTTTTGATTGCACCGGCTAGTGCAAGTTGCTGTGGTGCACCGCTTAGCAGCATGCGGCTCCGCAGCCATTCATCTTCATCGGAATTGCAGCTCACATCGCTGTTGATCTCCTGATTACCCAGCCAATCAATGAAACGTTCGATCATCTCTACGCGAATCTCAGGCCATCGAAATTTCGCGCCTGCTCGATCGTTGATGCCCAGTGTTTCATCGAAAACCCATAGCGTTTTCCGCATATCCGGAAAGAGCTTGATCCAGTGGTGTATTGCGTCTGTTATTCGTTGATGGGCCTCGTTGCGGTCGTCGACCGTGGTTGCATGAAGCCACATTAGGAACCCATTGGTCATATAGAGCTCAAGCTCGCCCGGATCATCTGGATCAAGGCTTCCTGTGCTCGTATGGATAAATTCCCGTTCAGCATCTTCGTCCATTGATTCTCTCTACTTAGTGGCAATGCGGCCTGTGACGGTGTAGAGAGATACCGCCGCAGGCTCACACTGCCTGAATCACGGTTGTCAGGCCGTGATGCTTGAAATGCCGATTGACGGTCGGCATGCTCGACGCATTCTAAATCATCCCGACCTACGTGCAACGTCGCGGGCCTTCTCAGCGTCTCGCTCGGCGTAGATCTCCGTCACATTCGCAGCCGCGTGCCCCAGGATTACTTGAGCCGCTTCCAGTCCGAAACGTTTTCGAACTTCGGTTCCGCGTGTGTGCCTTAGCCTGTTTGGTGACCATCGCTGTGATGATTGCCAGACTTTGAGAGCGTCACCCTCGATTTCATCCACCGGCGGGAACGCTTCATCACAAGCGCGATGGATGGCTCGGCGGTAGCTGTCACTGGTGTACCAATCACCCGGAGGTCTTTTCGCCCGAGCACCAGCCAGACCTGTGCTGCAGAATCCAGGGCGATTTCCATGGGAAAGCGGTGTCACTCTTGCTACATGCTGGGCCGCTTGCTGCTGGCTAACCGCCTCTTTGGGAGAGAAGCAGTGTGATTCTGCAGCACGAAGCAGGTACGGCGATAGAACTGCCTGGGCTTCCGGCCCAATGTAGACGACCCGTTCTTTTTCATGGTGCTCGGTCTTATGTGAATCGGGGCGGTACTCCCAGACATCACCAGATCGATCAACGTCCATGGGGCGAATCGAGCACACTTCACCAGGTCTCATCCCTGTGAGAAGTTGGACCCGAATCATGTCCTGAACCACGCCACAGAGACAAGCCATCGTTCTCTCGACGATTGCCAGATCAATCGAAAGGATCGGCTTTGTCTCTTTCGCTCTGGTCCTCCCCTTCTTGAGCCCCTTCACGGTCGCCAACGCTTGCGGAATCGTTACGGGAATCAGCTCTTCGGATGCAGCCCAACGAAACGCCCTGACAATCCGCTGAACATTCTTGTTGATTGTCCCACGCGAGTGCCCCGCCCGGATCCACTCGTTTCGAATCGCCTTGAGCGCGAGTGGGCCAAAGTCGACTGCGGGATGCCTGCCATAGAGTCGTCTCACTGGCTTCAGCACAGTTTTCATCGCTGCGAGCTCTGAAGTTGCTTTTCCGTTCTTCAAGTAGTAGGTCTTGGCGTGCTTCCAGTACTCGGCAATGACTTTGACGACAGCGATCGGTTCCATTTCCTTTGGCCGCATCGACCGGCCGTTGGAAAGGTATTCCGCAATGATGCGGTCATACTCAACCCGACTTGCTTTTGTACCGAATGGCCCGAGATAGATTTCCTTGCCCTCGATCGTCACGAGTGCATAGGCGATTCCGTTTACCGTCTTCTTCCGATACTTCGGAACGGACCGCGTGAGTTTCGGCATGTGCAGGTCTCCGGAAAGCCAAAACGGTAATTACCGTTTTGGCTT
>JBCCKZ010000912.1:0-2146 GCA_039027135.1 Planctomycetota bacterium | reverse complement strand
GTCGTGCGACGCCTCGGGAGTCGCACATTGGCACCCGAGGCGTTGCACGCCTCCGCCTACGGTTCATTGGTTTTTTCTGAGAATCTTGGTTAGGTTTGCTCTCCTCGATCTGTTCACCATGGGATGACGCATCCTTCCGACCCCCGATCGACAGCCGCCGGCGATGATTTCGCGCTGGAATTAGCCAGCTTGCAGCCCCGTCTCTATGGCTTCATTCTGAAAAGACTGGCTAACCGAGAACAGGCATCAGAAGTGCTTCAACAGACCAACCTCGTTCTTTGCCGCAAGGTTGATGAATTTGAAGCGGGGTCTAGCTTGGCGGCTTGGGCATTCACGGTGGCGAAATTTCAAATTCTTGCCTGGAGAAAGACGCAACACTCCAGCCGCCTGGTATTCACCGAAGAGGTGACCGAGTTACTTGATCGACCTTCCGAAGAGGAACTCTCGTCGATCGACGCAAGGATTCCTCTGCTTCGGCGATGCCTCGAGAAGCTTCGAGAGCAAGATCGCGTTCTTGTTCAGAGTCGTTATCGCGATGGCAAACCGATCAGCGTCTTAGCTCAGTCGGTATCCAAATCGGTTGACGCGATTTCGATGCAGCTCTCGCGAGTCCGTCGTCAGCTGGGGCTTTGTGTGAAGGCGGGACTGACGGGGGAGAATTCATAGTGAGTAAAGAGTCTTTTGAGAGTATCGAATCGCTCGTCTTTGCAATGTTGGATTCGGAGTTAAACGCGGCCCAACAGAGCGAGCTTGAACAACTACTGAGAGAATCGCCGGATCATGTTGCTAGGTATCACGAGCTTTTGGATGACCATGTCGCTTTAACTGCGATTTATCCCGGAGACGTTTATGGAGACCCTTCCACCGAAGAATGGAATATTGGTAAGGATGTCATTAATCACTCGAAAACCACGTCGATCCTAAGTCGAGTGGTTTTACTTTCCACGGCCGCGGCGTTGTTAATCGCGGTTGGATTGATTGGGTATGTTCTCGGTTCGGTTGAAGAGCCAAAGCTGGCAGGAGTTAATTCGTCTTCCGAAGATACGGCGGTTGGAAGAGACACGAATGAAACTGCGGGGATCAGCGAGCGAGCTATGCAGGGCCACGCGATGCTGCGTCGATCGATGGAGCTTGTTTGGGGTAAAGCGACGCCTTCTTACCGAGACGGTGAAGTCATTCGTGACGGGTTGATCGAGATACGATCGGGAGTCGCGGAGATCGATTTCTTTTGCGGTGCGACGATCACGATCGAGGGACCCGCTTCGTTTGACATCCAGTCGGACTGGTTGTTCAAGTTGAATGAAGGACGTCTTCGAGCGAATGTGCCACCAGCAGCGCGTGGATTCGTCATCCAGACAGATGAGGGAGATGTGATCGATTTGGGAACTGAGTTCGCGCTAAACGTCACAGGTGACAACGCGCGAGTCGAAGTAATCGACGGAGAAATCGAGCTTCGAGGCAGCTCCAATGATGGTGTTTACACGGCAGATGGCAATGCCATTTGGCTGGGAGCTGAGAGTGACCAACCAGACATGCAATCGATCCAAAGTCTCGGCGAGATTGATCGTTGGCGATCTGATGCCGAACAGACGAGGCTTTCGGATTGGCGACTGTTCGCCGATCAGCTTCGTTCTGATAAACGGCTGATTGCGTTTTATCCGATCTACGGTAGCGAAGATCCCGAGGTGGCGCATTCCCGAAGCGTGCAAAACTACGCGGTAAGCGGTGAGCCGCGTGACGCAACTTTGGTCGGGCCGGTCGAGCGAGTGATCGGGCGTTTTGGGCAAGTCAATGGTGGCTTAGAGTTCGATCGAGTTGGCTCAAGGCTACGGACTCGGATAGACGGTGCATTTGAAGCGTTTACCTTTGCGACTTGGGCTCGCATTGATTCGCTTGATCAAGTTTATAACGCCTTATTCATGAGTGATGGTTATGAGACGGGTGAGTTGCATTGGCAGATTCGCGAGGATGGTTCTTTGATGTTCTCTGTGATGGTCGACAGCAGCGTGCCGAGGCCTCACTTCAGCGTCCGTGACAATGCGATTGTCGAAGATGCGGGCAAGCACCACGTCTATTTCACCGAACCGGTTTGGAACATTCGCAACAGTGGTCAGTGGATGCACTTCGCCGCGGTATATGATCCAGC
>JBCCKZ010000911.1:0-2168 GCA_039027135.1 Planctomycetota bacterium | reverse complement strand
GCCATGACTATCCCTCCGTGTTTGCCCAAATTGAGTCAACAAACTGGGATTCTCGCCGACCTTCCGGCCAAATGCCATGCCAATTACAAACCGCGAGGTGCACTCGAGTTTCACGCCGGCGCGCAATTGCGGTTGTCTCAGCGAACGGGCACGATTATTCTTCGTGGACTTGTTCGGGCGGGGCTCGGGCAAGCCGGGATGTGGCTCAGCCTGGTTAGAGCGCTGCACTGGGGGTGCAGAGGTCGCAAGTTCGAATCTTGTCATCCCGACTGCCGAATTCCTTGCTTTTCTTGCGGCGGCTCCGAACGATTGAAACGTCGAATGCACGTTTCATGCACGTAATCGGAGTAGAGCTATGCCACGGCAGCCAAAGCCTTTCTTCAGAAAGCAGACCAAGAGTTGGTACTTCTCGACGGGCGGGAAGCAGTTCAATTTAGGGAAAAATAAGGAACGCGCGTTTGTCAAGTTCCATGAGATGATGGCAGATTCGCTTACGATCGTCTCGGATTCGGCCACTCTCTACGAATTAACACAGGTCTATCTCGATTGGGTCGAATCGAATCGAAAGCCCGCCACCTACGATCGAAACCGACATTACTTGGAGAGCTTCATCGACAATGTCGGACGCCGGCTCAAGGTCTCTGCTCTCAAGAGGTTCCACTTAACAAAATGGACTGACAACGACGCTTGGGGAAGCACAAGTCGGAATGATGCCATCGGAGTCGTTCAACGGATGTTGAATTGGTCGGTGGAAGAGGGCTATTTGGTCCGAAATCCAATCGCTGGCATGAAGAAGCCGCGGAGATCGCGAAGGGACGTGTTTTATAACGCCGACCAGTGGGCTCAGATTAAAGCCCACGCGCGTCCGCCGCTCGATGACTTTCTGGACTTCTTGTATACAACGGGTTGTCGTCCCCAAGAAGCCCGCACCCTGGAGGCGAAACACATTCATGAAGACCTTGTGATTTTCCCAGCTGACGAATCAAAGGGTGAGCGTGAGCCGAGAGTTATCTATTTGGTCCAGCAGGCAAAGGCAATAATTCATCGTCTGATGGAAAAGCACCCGAATGGAACCTTGTTCCGCAACAGCAAGGGCAACCCATGGACCAAGGACGCAATCAAGTGTCGTTTATCACGAATTGGAGAAAAGGTTGGTTTTCGCGTCATTGCGTATGGAGCAAGGCACTCATTCGCTACCGATGCACTTGCAGTGGGCGGTGTCGATCCTATCTCCGTCGCACACTTGATGGGACACAAAGACCCATCAATGGTCGCGAAGGTATACTCGCATGTTGCGAAAAATCCGGATTTCCTCAGGAAACAAGCGGCTCGTTCTTTGGAAGGCAAATCGACATAACTTCATCTGGCTGAGCAGCAGCACTCCGCCGAGCCGCTGCTGACCAAACTCGGTCAAGATTCGCACATTCTTGAAAGTGGCCAGCTGCTGCACCGGTGTCGGCCACCGGAGCCGATTGGGCGTGTCAGTCAATCACGATCATGCCCCGAATTCAATGATTCAGTTGCGACAGTACCGCCGACTTGAGTCCTGGACCCTTTTCGACTTTGGTGGTTATTGCGACACGCCAACTAGCACCACACTCACCTAGTCATTGCTAGGCATCCCTTGCGGTTTCGATGCTTTTCCTTACAGCGAATGCGTTGGCAACGCAGTACCCGGAACAATGTGAGATGCTGGCAAGCACTTCAGATGCACCACGTTGCAAGCAGATCTGCTCGGCCATTCCCGTAAGCCGCACTGTTGGTGCCCCATCCGTACCGGCGTCAACTTCGATTTCCTTCCAACAGACACCTAGTGAAAATCCAACACCGAGCGATTTCAGGATAGCTTCCTTTGCGGCCCATCTGCCAGCGAAGCGCTCGCTCGATTCGGTGTAAGTCCGGCAATAAGCCTTTTCGTTTTCGGTGAAAACACGGTCGATGAATCGGTCGCCGTACTGATCGATCATCTTGTCAATCCGTTCGACCCTGACGGTGTCGATGCCGAGACCAATGACGTTCGACGCCAATTCATTCAGTGTCGCTGCAAGCGGATCGCTCATAGCCGACCTCTGTGCGTGTTCCGACAAAAATACCGCCATCATGCTTGATCATTTCTCGCCAAACAGCAAACGCTTCGATAATGACCGTTTCCCACTCTCGGTGCGTGC
>JBCCKZ010000910.1:0-2169 GCA_039027135.1 Planctomycetota bacterium | reverse complement strand
GTTTATGTTGAATGTTTCGACATAGCGGTTCAGTTGTCGAGAAGAATAGCTGAGCAAAGCTCCCGGCCAAACGGGAAGGAAAATGAAGACGGGAAAAAATGATCGCAGAATCTTCCTGCCGTCATTTTCTGTCCATAGACCCAGAGAAACTAACTCAAACTCGAACTTAGACTTTGAGCGACTGTTTTGCCGCTGCAATCAGTTGGGGTTCAAGTTTGAGTTTAAATATTCAAAACTGCTGCAGGAAACGCAGGTCGCCACTGTAGAGATCGCGAATGTCCGTGATGCCGTGGCGACGCATGCAAAGACGTTCAACTCCAAGGCCGAAAGCAAAACCACTGACTTCCTCGGGGTCGTATCCAACCGCCTCGAAGACAGCTGGATCGACCATGCCAGCTCCGCCAAACTCGATCCAGCTCCCGTTCCATAGAAAGTCGACCTCAACACTCGGCTCGGTGAATGGAAAGAACGAGGGCCGAAAACGAATCTCAACATCATCGCCCAGGTAGCTGGTCGCAAACGTGCGCAAGACCGTCTTTAGGTTGGCCATCGTGACGTGGCTATCGACAAGCAAACCTTCCATCTGGTGGAACATAGGAAAGTGCGTTGCGTCAGGAGCATCTGGACGATAGACGCGACCGAGCGAAATGATTCGGATGGGAGGTTTGCGATTCTCCATCACTCGGATTTGAACCGTGCTCGTTTGGCTCCGAAGCAGACGTTCGCCCTCGACGTTGACTCGTTTCGCCCCGGCTTTCGCGGACGCAAGATAGAAATTGTCGAGTGGATCGCGAGCTGGATGATCGTCGGGAATGTTCAGGGCGACAAAGTTGTGCCATGGGTCTTCGACTTCAGGACCTTCGGCGGCTTCAAAACCCAATCGACCCATGATCTCCATCAGGTGATTGATGGTCTGGGTAATGGGGTGAACATGCCCAACACTTGGCTTCTGACCGGGAAGAGTCGGATCGAAAGTGGGGTCGAAACCATCGTCCGCCGCACCGCCCAGTGATGCCTTGGAGTCTTCAAATGCCTGCGTGACCGCAGTCTTGATGGCATTGAGCCGCTTCCCTGCTTCGGGTCGATCGCCCGAATCAAGCTTACCCATGAGCTTAGCGACATCCTTGAGCACGCCCTTTTTCGCGCCCAAGAATTTGACCCTTGCTTCTTCCAATGCCTCACCATCAACGGCATTCGCGAATGCTTCGCGAGCGTCTTTGGATAATTGGTCGAGCGATTCGACGAACCGTTCTAGCGACATTTGCGGCTAGGCCGATGCCTCAGCAGGCTGCGATGACGCAGGCAACGCCGATTTCACTTGTTCGACGACAGCGGCGAAGCCCTTCTCGTCATGGATCGCCATTTCCGAAAGCGTCTTGCGATCCAGATCGATGCCGGCAAGCTTGAGCCCGTGGATGAACTCGCTGTACCGGAGGCCATGAGCGCGGACGGCGGCATTGATCCGAACGATCCAAAGCTTGCGGAACTCTCGCTTGCGAACCCGACGGTCCCGATAAGCATAGGCGCCACTTCGAACCAAGGTCTCTTTGACCGTTCGGGTCAGTTTACCTCGACCGCCGCGGTAACCCTTGGCTCGCTTGAAAAGACGTTTCTTAGATTTGTTGCGGGCTGCACCAGTGGTGGTACGCATGGTTTGACTCCTTCTTTAGTAGCTGTAGCCGTTGAGGGCTGCGTGAATGGTAGGTTCCATGCACTCGTCGACAGCCGTGGTTCCACGGAGGTTTCGACGACGCTTGTTGGACACAGCTTGGGCCAAGTGGCTTGTGCCGCTACTGCGGTGCATTGCCTTGCCTTTGGCGGAGAGTCGGAAACGTTTCTTGGTGCCCTTGTGGGTCTTGATTTTGCTTTTTTTGCTCATCGTTCGGCCGCGGTTTATCGAAACCGCCGTTGCTGGGAATGTGGATAATGCTCGAAACGATCGAGGTGAGGGCGTACCCACACCTTGATTTTGGCCCAGGAGAATACCAACCGAAGAATCCCAGCGAAAGGGCCGAAGTGCGTTCAAATGCGTTGTTGGCTCGTATTTTGCTTGATCGTCGAAGTGGTAAGCGAACTCTGACGAAAGTGCCCGAGGAGTCGTTCGCCTCCTCCTTCGGCGCAGGGATGCTTCGCTAGTGAGCCTAACGGGGGAGCTTAAGCGACGCCTCG
>JBCCKZ010000909.1:0-2171 GCA_039027135.1 Planctomycetota bacterium | reverse complement strand
CGGTGGCACTCGGCAGTTCCTTCCACTGCGTATCAACCAGGCCGGCGTCATGCCGATCATTTTCGCTAGTAGCCTTTTGATCATCCCTGGGCTGTTATTCGCATCGCTCGCTGACACCGTCTCCAATGAAAATTTTCTGTTCGCCCCTCTCAGTTTCCTGGGCCGAGCATTGAATGATCAAGCGTCGTTCACATTTAACTTTTTGTACGTCGTGATGATCTTCTTCTTCTGCTATTTTTGGACGGCGATCACCTTCAATCCAAAAGAGATGTCGGACAATCTCCGAGACAACGGAACGTTCATTCCGGGTTATCGCCCAGGTAAGAGAACGACCGACTACCTTGAAAAGGTCATGGTGAGAATCACTTATGTTGGTGCAGCGTTCCTATCGGTCGTTGCGATCGTTCCCACGATTGTTTACGGGTCGCTCGGTGTGCCTTACTCGATCGCTGGATTTTATGGAGGTACTGGATTGCTCATCGCGGTAAGCGTCGCTTTCGATCTGGTCCAGAAGATTGATAGCCATCTGGTCATGCGGAACTACCGTGGCCTTCTGGAAGGCGCCGGTGGCGGGGTCACGCCAGTCGTTTAACGTAATGTTCTCTCAACGGATGTCACCTGACTTCCGATTCATTGTTGAACGAGCCATTTAGTCAGCTCTGAGAACTCGGAACGCCTCGAGCGTTAGCTCAATGTGTCCTGTTCGAAAGTGGGTTCATGCCCCACGAGGTCACCTTGTCTTGCCAGTCTTTGACAAGTGCTTTCAACATGAATCCAGCATTTGCAGAGTACCTCGGGACGAGCCTTCGAGGATCTGAAAGGGCTCGGTGCGCCCATTCAAGCCCAAGCTTCTGCACGAGCTCAGGTGCACGATGTGCCGTACCTGCGAGGAAGTCGAACGAAGCACCGAGCTGGATGCTTACGGGCACACCAAGTTGTTGGTAGTTCTGAGCGATCCATCTCTCTCCCTTGGGCTGGCCAAAAGCAACGAGCAGGAGCTTGGCTCCTGAGCTTCTAATTCGCAGTGCTTGTTCTGCTCTCTCGTCCGTGGAAAGTTCGCGAAATGGTGGAGACTCGACACCTGCGATCGGCAAATCTGGGTACTGCCTGGCGAGTTCGTCCGCCGCAGCCTGAGCCACTCCTTGAATGCCTCCGAGGAAATAGACAGGCCAAGACTCTGCAGCGCAGCGTTTGGCAAGGTGCACGATCATCTCACTGCCGGCGACACGGCAGGGTAGTGGGTTCTTTTCAATCTTGCTTCGCCAGACGATTGGCTGTCCATCAGCCAGGATGAGCGAAGCATTCTCTGTGATCCCGGGAATATCGGCTTGCTGCTGGTGCAGCATCACGTAATTCAAATTGGCCGTGATGACATAGCTAGGCACGCCTCGCTTAATCAGCTTTGAGATGTGCCCTACCGCCCCTGCCATGTCGACTCGATCAAAGGGGACGTCCCAGATCTGGACGCGTTCGGGTCTGTTGGGCTCCGTCTGTTCTTGTACCGGAGTGACGCTTGGCGTCCTTGAAGGTCCGAGAGCGAACGATTCGGGGTGAACAACAGGGCTGGCTTGATGCTGCGATTCCATGGCACCAGTACGTGACGCGAAAGAGTAGGCTTTGTCTTCCTCAAACAACGTTGAAAGCTAGCTCGTAAACGTGACCCAAAACTCGATCTTTCATGCTTTCACTGGTTATTCCGATTGTGCTCAATGCAAGGGCAACGATAGATGCTACGCTAGCGATCATGTCAAACACGCCCCGCCTGATCATTACTGCCGAAGGTCTCGCGGTGGATGCCATCTCCGCCTACGGAAGCTCGTGGAATCAAACCGCGACGATGGATCGTTTGGCAAGTCGGTCCACCGTCTTTCATCGAGCGATCGTTGAGGAGGATGATCCTCTATGCGTCCCTCGAAAGATCATTGATGCGGTTAGTGCGAGCGAGCTAGCAGTCACATTGGTTACTGATCAGCCGGATCTCTGTGCCTATGCAGATGATCTAGACGAGTTGGTGAATTTTAAGCTCCCATACGATCCAAGTGTCGCACCAATGGATCGAATCGAAGAATCGCATCTTGGGTTGCTTTTTGCCGCGTTCCAAGAAGCGATTGACCGCAAGGCTGACTTACCAAACCAAGTGATATGGCTTCACACTCAGTCCTTGCACCGGG